>NZ_VZZS01000013.1:0-64331 GCF_009650575.1 Pseudomonas sp. MNR3A
CCATAACGAGAACACCCGCCATCGCCCTTTTATTCCATGATTTCATTCAATACATCCCCTTGAAATACATAGAAAAAATTGACGTTCATCGCACCCCGTGAATCGGTAGCCTGCGCTCATCCCGGGGTTACCCCTTCCGTACACACGATGACCGAACCGTGAACAGAACCGCGCTCCTCCCCCTCCTGGCTGGCCTGCTCCACCTCTCGCCACTGCTCGCCGCCCCAGCAGATATCGGGGTGATCAGCGCGGCGGAAAAGCCCGTGCAACTGCTGCGTGGCACGAGCGTCTACCAAGCCAGCGCCGGCACCCGCCTGCAGAGTGCCGACTACCTCGAAGCCGGCAGCACAGGCGTGCTCATCGACCAACTGGCCGGCACACGCATTGCCCTTGGCCCGCACACCCGCCTGTATCTGGAACACACTGGCAACACCACCCATCTCAACCTGCTGCAGGGCTGGCTCAAGCTGCAACCGTTGAGTGGCGTACCCCAAGGCAATCTACGGGTCAGCACCGCCAACCTGGCGCTCGATGCGAGCAAGGCCGCCAGCGTCATCCATGCCGACGCCAGTGGCACCGAAGTGTTCGTCGAAGACGGCATGGTCAGCGTCCGTGATCCGGGGCAGAAGCCGCGCGACACTGCCAGGCAGGTGCTGCGCCGCGAAGAATTTGCCCAGGCCAAGGGCCAAGGCCCCGTGAGCGCGCCGGGTCGCCCCAGTGGCGACTTCATCGGCGCGATGCCGCCCGCTTTCTTCGACCCGCTGCCCAGCGTCGCCGCCCGCAAGCTCACAGCCGACCCGCTGAACAAGCTGCGTGAGGCCAGCTTCGCCGACGCCAGCCCGCTGCTGCTCGGCCCCCTCAAGCTCAACGGCGCATCCTTGGCCACACGATTCACACCGCGCCTGGCCGATCCGGCCTTCCGCCAGGCCATCGTGCAGCGCTTCGGCGGCACGCTGGACTGGGAAACCGCGCTGTACCGATTCGAACGCAAGAACGCCACGCGCTGACACCCCGGAGCCCCCATGAAACTGACCCTGGCCGTACGCTTCAACCTGGTGTTCCTGGCCGTCTTCATCGTTGGCTTCATCGCCAGCAGCCTGTTCGCCCACTACCTGCTGCAAAAGAGCGCACGTGAAGAATCACTGGACAAGGCACGCATGCTCATGAGCGCCGCCAGCGCCAGCAGCACCTACACCGCCGAACAGATCGTGCCGCTGCTGGAGAACCGCCTGAAGTTCGAATTCCTGCCACAGTCGATCCCCTCCTTCGCCGCCACCGAACAGCTCCAGCAACTGCTCAAGACCTACCCCGACTTCCTCTACAAGGAAGCCACCCTCAACCCGACCAACCCGCGCAACAAGGCCACCGGCTGGGAAACCGAGGTGGTCGAACAGTTGCGCGGCAAACCCGACACCCAAGAACTGATCGGCGAGCGCAGCGATGGCAAAGGCCCGGCGCTGTTCGTCGCCCAGCCGATCCAGATCACCGACCCCGCCTGCCTGGCCTGCCACACCTCCCCGGAAACCGCACCGAAGACCGTGGTCGACCGCTACGGCACGCACAACGGCTTTGGCTGGAAGCTCAACGAGATCATCGGCGCACGCCTGGTCTCGGTGCCACTGGCCGTGCCGCTGCAACGCGCCAACGAGCTGTTGCACACCTTCATGCTGTCGCTGCTGGGGGTGTTCGTGTTTCTGTTCTGCGCGCTGAACGTGATGGTCCACCTGTTCGTCATCCGCCGCCTGCGGGCGATGTCGGCACTGGCCGACCGGGTCAGCCTCGGCGAAGACGACGTGCCCGAGATGGACGTCAGCGGCCACGATGAACTGGCACGCATGGGCCAATCGTTCGTGCGCATGCGCACCAGCCTGGTCAGCGCCATGAAGATGCTCGAAGAATAACCGGGAGCCCACCATGCTCGAACAACTGGGCAAGTACCGCATCGACAGCGTGCTCGGCAAAGGTGCCATGGGGACCGTGTACAAAGCCTTCGACCCGCACATCGCCCGAGTGGTGGCGCTCAAGACCATCCGCCGCGAGCTGCTCGGCGACGCCCAGCAGCACCAGTTGCTCAGCCGCTTCCAGAACGAGGCCCAGGCCGCCGGGCGCCTGAGCCACCCGAACATCGTCGCGGTGTACGACTACGGCGAAGACGACGGCGCAGCCTACATCGCCATGGAGTTCGTCGACGGCATCGCCCTCAACACCCGCCTGCAGAACCAGGAGCCGCGCCAGTTGGCCCAGGTGCTGGGCTGGATGCGCCAACTGCTCGGCGCCCTGCACTACGCCCACGCCAAGGGCGTGGTACACCGCGACGTGAAACCCGCCAACCTGCTGATCACCGCCGACGACCAGGTCAAGGTCACCGACTTCGGCATCGCCCGCATCGACACCTCGGTGCTGACCCAGACCGGCTCGATGATCGGCACGCCCAGCTACATGTCGCCCGAGCAGTTCTGCGGCGAGCTGGTGGATGGCCGCTCCGACGTGTTCTCGGCGGGCATCGTGCTGTACCAGTTGCTCACCGGCGAGCGCCCGTTCTCGGGTTCCGCGACCATGGTGATGCAGCAGATCCTCAACCAGACCCCGGTGCCGCCGTCGAGCCTGAACCCGACCCTCGACCCGCAGTTCGACCAACTGATCCGCCAGGCCCTGGCCAAGCGCCCGGACGAGCGCTTCGCCTCGGCGCAGGACTTCCTCGACGCCCTGGAAGCCCTGTCCGGCCCACAGACTCTGGGCAGCGTGGAACTGGACGACGACCGCACCCGGCTGCTGATGCCCGCCTCGTTCAGCCACGCCAGCCTGGGCAGCGCGCCGACCAGCAGCAGTGAAGCGGCGGACACACTGACCCCGTGGAAACGCCAGGTCCGCCCGCAGCTCGAATCGCTGCTGTCGCAACAGATCGGCCCACTGGCGCGCCTGCTGGTCAAGCGCAGCCTGGCCAGCGCCGACGACTTCGCCAGCCTGCGCAGCGCCCTGCTGCCGCACATTCCCTCCGAGCGTGGCCGCGAGCAGTTCGTCGCCGCCACCGAAGCGCTGCTGCCCTCGACCGAAACCCTGCCAGCCCAAGTCACCCTGGTCAGCCAACCCGGCACGCCAGAAGCGTTGGACCCCGCATTCCTGGAGGCCAGCGAAGCGCGCCTGACCTACCTGATCGGCCCCATCGCCCGCATCGTCATGCGCCGTGCCCTGCCCCGCGCCAGCACCCGCCAGGCGCTGTTGCAGACCCTGGCCGAACACATCCCCGACCCCGCCCAACGCAGCGCCTTTCTCGAGGAGCAGCCATGAGCGCGCCACAAAACCACATGGCCACCGCGCCCTGCCTGCTGCGCGGCGGCATCGCCTTCGGTCACAGCGACACCGGCCCGGTGCGCCAGCACAACGAAGACCACTTCCTGATCGACCCACGCCTGGAACTGCTGGCCGTCGCCGACGGCATGGGCGGCCACCAGGCCGGCGCCCTGGCCAGCGCCCTGGCCCTGGAGTCGCTGCGCGATTGCCTGGCGCACCAACTGGCGCACGTCACCCACACCTCCAGCGACCCCGACGCCACCTGCCAAGTGCCCTCGATGCAGGCCCTGAGCGCGCTGCACGAGGCGCTCGAAGCGGTCAACACCCGCTTGTACGCGCACAACCACACCCGCCAGCTCAGCGAAGGGCGTGGCATGGGCACCACCCTCACCGGCGTCTGGCGCCCGCAGGCCGGTGGGCCGTTGTTGGCGTTTCATGTTGGAGATAGCCGCCTGTATCGCTATCGACACGGTGAGCTGGAGCAGTTGAGCCGCGACCAGACCTGGTACCAGCAAGCGCTGGACGCCGGGCATTTCGATCGGCTGCCGGCGCGCAACGTGCTATTGCAGGCGATCGGGCCAGCGCCGCGGGTGGAGCCGCAGGTGTGGGTGCAGGCGGTGCAGGCGGAAGATTTGCTGATGTTGTGCAGTGATGGGGTTCATGGGTGTGTGCCGCATCATGAGATGGCGCGGGTGCTGGAAGGTGCCGGGCGGGAGAGTCTGGAGGGGAGTAGTCAGCGGTTGATTCAGTTGGCGGCGGAGTATGGGGGGCGAGATAACGCTACGGTGGTGTTGGTGAAGTTTGAGTGAGAGATGGTAGGGGCTGGCCTCACAGGATTGCTGGCATTTTCGAAAATGGTGCGTTACCTGGGGCCGAGTTGGGCCCCCAAGGCTGTTCATTAGCGAATCGTTCGGCAAGGGCAGCAATTGGCCTGAAGCAGACGGTACGCGATACAAGCGATGTGCCGTCTCCGAAGTACTACCTCTCCAGGCCGAGTCACTAGGTCATCAAGCCCTAGCCGCAGGTTTGAGTCGGAAGCTGACGCCCATACGGTTGAACGCATTCATCGCGGCAATGGCCGCTGTCAGGTCAACAAGATCCTTTTCTGCAAACATCGCCGATGCGGCTGCATAAGCTTCGTCGGATACCTGTGTCTCGCTTACCCTGGTGACTTCTTCCGCCCAAGCCAGTGCTGACCGCTCCTGATCCGAGAACAAATATTGCGCTTCATGCCATACCGGCACTAACAGCACCTTGTCCACTGACATACCTGCTTTGATCAGATCGCGTGAGTGAAGATCAATGCAATGAGCGCAGCCGTTGATTTGAGACACCCTGAGAAACACGAGGTGGATCAACGAGGCTGGCAAATTTGTCGCGGTGGTCACGAAATGATGCAGGCCGCCGAGGGCCTTAGCTGCACCAGGCGAAGCTTCAAACCAATTGAGACGATTCATGATTTTTCCTTTGTATGAGCGATGAAGCGCGTGGCCGCTTGTTCGCATACGGCCCAGTTGAGATACAAACCCAAGCGCTTGGTGTAGATGTCGGCCTTGAAGCGGACTTTAGACTTGACCTACTCGACAGCTATGCCTGCCAAAGAACGCCTGTACATCACCGTACCCTGTTGCCCTTCCAGTACTCAGTGACTCCCCCCCCTTGGCGGTACCCTCAACGGAGAAATAATGCACCTGAGTGAGACCAATGGTGGCGAGGACGGCCGACAGGTAGGGGCGCAGAAAGTCCGGTTGACGTGCCTGTGGACCGCTGATGTGGCCCCCGCTAGCGATTGCGACGTAGACCGGTCGATCCGTCAGCTTTCCGACTTTACCTTTGGCGGTGCCAACAAAGGTTTTACCTACGCGTACCACCTGGTCGATCCACATCTTGAGTGGGGCGGGCACGCTGTAGTTGTGCATCGGCGTGGCAATCAGCAGTACGTCGCATGCTTGCAGTTGGTCGATCAATTCGTTGGAACGGCTCAACGTACTGTCCCGCCCGCTTACCGTGACTATGCGCTGATTGGCTAATGCCTGGGCGTAAGACGCATCGACGGGTGCCAAGGCGTTGAGATCTAGATCGGTCAACTGGATACCCCTTCTGCCGGCCTCGGTGGCCAAGCCAAACAGGATCTGCTGCGACAGCTTCAGACTTTCCGAATGGTTTGCGTTGGGGCTGGCGACCAGGCGAAGAACGCGCAAAGGAGCAAGTAGCGGTCGGGACGATGTCATGATGTTTGCCTCCTTGGATGTGTGCGGGTTATGGCGTATCGAACTGTTTTTGAAAGCGCATTGCCCCAGTCAACAGGCCTTCACGGAAGTAGAAACGTTGCGCTCGAGCGTTGGCCAAACCTGTGTCGAGCACCAGGCGCGCGCAGCCGCTGGCGCGGGCCAGTCGTTCCAAGGCTTGCAACAAGCGCGCCCCCCACTGGCCACCCCGATGAGCCTCGGCGGTGACAAGGTCATCGACATACAGGAATGCGCCGTAGACCAGGTTTTCCTGTAGGCGGTAACCAGCCAATGCCACAAGGACGCCTGAGTCATACGCGCCAATGAGGTGATAGCCTTCAACACGCATAGGCTCGATGCGGCTGGTGAAGTCGGCTTCGCTGGTCAGATGAGAGCGCAATTGCTGCATTAACGGGAATGCGCCGCACAGGTCATGGATGTTGTCCAAGGGACGCAGGGCCGTGTCGGCCAAGTCGAGCACGCTGGGTATGAAGTTGGTCAACGTAGATGTCATGGGATTGGCCTCATGCGTAAGTGATGGCGCTATATTGGACTACCATTGACCCACTTGATTGAGCCAAGAAATGGGATACGAACTAGTCCATGATGACTTCGCCAAAACCGCCTTTCGCCCCCTTGGAAGAGCAGTCCGCTCTGCCTCTGTATCGCCAACTCTACGACCGCGTGCTGGCCGCCATTGCCGCCGGCACGTTGTCCGCCGGTGACCGCTTGCCGTCGGCGCGCGCCATGGCCAAGGAGCTGGGTGTGGCCCGTGGTACCGTCGAACTGGCCTATTCACTGCTAGCCAGCGAGGGCTACCTCCTTGCGCTCGGGCAGAAAGGCACCGTGATCAATCCTGAACTGCAGAAGCCCGGGTTGGCGGCCAGCACAGCACCCGTCAGCAGCCGGGTGATCGAAGATTCCCCTGATTCGCTCTGGCGTCCACCGCAGCTGTTGCCATTCCAGATGGGGGTGCCGGCGCTGGATGCTTTTCCGCGCAAGATATGGGCGCGTCTGGGTGCCCGGTATCTACGCGGGATGCGTCCGGGAGACCTGGACTATCCGGCACCCCACGGCCTGCCAGCGTTGCGCAGCGCCATCGCATCGTATCTTCAGGTATCCCGAGGCATCGATTGCGGTGCCCACCAAGTCTTTATCACCAGTGGTTGGCGCAATAGCCTGACGTTGATCGCGCATACCTTGTTGCAGCCAGGGGCGCGAGCCTGGGTGGAAGACCCGGGCTATCCCCCCACGCGCCAAGTGCTTCGCCAATTCGGACTGGAGCTGGAAGCGGTGCCGGTTGATGCCGATGGCATGAATGTAGAGCATGCCATCGCGGGTGGCCGGGCTACGCAGGTCGCCATGGTGACACCGGGCCATCAGAGCCCGCTGTCGATGGCACTGTCGTTGCCACGCCGACAACTGCTATTGGATTGGGCTGCCCGCACCGGGGGGTGGATTGTCGAGGACGACTACGACGGCGAGTATCGCTACGTCAGCCGTCCACTCCCAGCGCTGGCCAGCTTGGATCGCCATGGGCGCGTGCTGTATGCCGGCACCTTCAGCAAGGTGCTGTTTCCCAGCCTTCGCCTGGCTTATCTGGTGGTGCCGCAGGCGCAGGTGGCAGCGTTCGAGCGCGTCGGCCGGGCCTTGTTCGCTGCCGGGTCACCGTCAATTACCCAGGCCATGGTGGCGGAGTTCATTGCCGAAGGACACTTTGCCCGGCATATCCAACGCATGCGCCGCATCTACAACGAGCGACGGGCATTGACCATCGAAGCACTGGAGCGAAGTTTGCCGCAGGGTATGCAGGTGGAGCGCTCGCCGGGCGGTATGCACCTGGTACTACGTTTGCCGAAGGACGTAAACGACACCGCCCTGGCCGAGCAGTTGCTGGGCAGGGGCATGTCGGTACAGGCGCTGTCGCGCTGGGCTGCCTCGTCGCAGCGTCAGTCGGGTCTGCTCCTGAGCTTTACCAACTGCGCCACGGCTGCTCCTGGCGAGCAGCTTGGCGCAGTGATCAGCACGTTACTCAGTTGAGGTTGGCCTTGCTCAGGCCGAACAGTTCATCGGATGAGCCCGGGATGGCCTGGAAAGCTACGTTGAGGCGGTTCCAGCCGTTGATGGCGACGATCAGGAAGGACAGATCCGACAGATCGTGCTCGGAAAACTGCTCGCGCACACGCGCATAGAGGCTGTCGGAGATACCATGAGGCGATAACTGGGTCAGGGCTTCAGTCCACTCCAGCGCCGCTCGCTCTACGGGCGTAAACAGCTGCGACTCACGCCAGACGGCGACGTGGTGAAGACGCAGCTCGCGCTCGCCATGGATCTTCGCCTCTTTCACATGCATATCCACGCAGAACGCACAGCCGTTGAGCTGCGAAGCCCGCAACATGATCAGGTGGGCAAGATCGACCATCAACGGCTTCTTGCTCAGTTGCAGGGTCAACTCCACCAGTTTGTTGGACGCTTGGGGAGACAGCTTGAAGTAATCAAGGCGGTTGTTCATGGGCAGGTACTCGCAGTGGGTTAGTGTCCGTTGGAGCCCACTCTAGCCACGCTTGGACTAGCCACACAGAGCCAAGATGGTGATTTCGAACTAGACCATCCCTGTAGCGAAGTGCGCCATGATGATCCCGTCGAGCAGTAGAGTCGCAGAGGCGCTACAGGCCTCTTGCTGCTCTTTCGCGGACGGCAGCTTTGGGTCGGAAGCTGTCATCCGAAGACGTAGCCGTAGATCCTAACGGACAACTCTGAACCGTCCAACCTCTACCTCAATCGCTTTCATGCATCCCCCTATGCGCATCATCCATCAACGCCTTGGCCATCTCGCTGAGGTAATGCGCCGCCCAAACCAGCACCGGTTCGTCGTCCATCACCCCGATGAACGATGCCCGCCGCGCGCTAGCCAGTAGTTCAGAAGCCTGTTGCAGCGCGTGGTCGGCGCAGTTGCCGGGTTCTACGCGGAACAGGTGTTTGCCTTTGACTTCGCTTTCCAGGCAGGTGGTGGTGCCGACGGTCCAGCCGAGCTTGCCGAGGTGGTCTGGTGAGTCCTTGTCCATGGGGAAGTCCTTCGAGGTGCTGTGAATGGGGTGGGTGTGCGAGGGCAACGGTGATGGTGTAGGGCAATTGGCTGTGCTGAACCAATGCTGGCCTCTTCGCGGGTAAACCCGCTCCCACAGGTACTCCGCTGATTTTGAGTACAGCGGGGTACCTGTGGGAGCGGGTTTACCCGCGAAGCAAGCGATGCGGTGTATGGCACGGGCGTTGCCCGTGATCGCGGGGCAAGCCCGCTCCCACAGAGGCCCTGCAAGCCTTTTGGAAATGAGTACGGACTAATGCAGGGATAGCGGCCGAGCTCGACTCTTGAGCTGCACCTGCGCCAACGCGCACTCCAACAGCGAGCGCACGGCGTCGAGCTCGTGCATCACGCTGAGCAGCATGATCGTGGCGTGGGATTTGGGGAGGGAGGTGATCGACTGGTTGGCTACCGCCAGGCCACACAGGGTGTATTCCATGGCTTCGACCAGGGTGTCTTCGAGGTAGTCGGGGGCTTCTGTAGTGTGCGGTGGGTCGGGGACTATCTTGAGCATGGCGTGATCTCGTCTATTAGATTGAACCACCACGACACCACTTGCATTTGATGGGTGGCGGCTACGTACAGGTCTGCAAGACCGGAAGACGAGAAAACCGGCAGATCCGAAGATCTCCCGCACGTAGCCACCATAGACGGCGTGACCGAGTAGGCTCGGCCAGCGAAGGTAGTCTCATCTTCGGGCTTGCAGGCCCGGTCGTTGATTTGGCAACGACCCGGCGAGACTAGTCGTCATCTGGATGATGCAAAAGCGGACGGAGGATGCTTGGGAAAGGACCTACATGAAATAGCGAAAATCTGATTCGTTCGCGTAGGAAGTCACCTGATTTCGGGGTGAGTTGCTTGCTGGAGGGTAGTAGTACACATCAGTGCGCCGTCAGCGGCTAGAAAGCAGTAGGGGCTTCCCTCTCCTGCCAGTCTCCGCTTCGTAGGTCGGCTAGGCCATCTTCGTGCACTTGCCATTGGGCCCTGTTGCGCACGCACATCCTGCGGTCGCGCAAACCCTCACTGATCAAGATCGCTGGATATTTCTTTAGCCAGCTCGATGAAGACACGCACCGCTGCACTCAGAAAGGCGTCTTTGCGCCGCATCAGAACGGCCCGTCGCTGCAAGCGCTCCGGCTCCAGTGTGATGGCCACCAGGTCGTCATGGGCCAACGCAATTCTGGCAGGCAATAAGGTCGAGAGATTCGTCCGGCGAACGATCTCGATCACTGCGCTGAGGGCATTGGCCTCCATCTGCACCTTGGGACGAATCTCATATTTGCGGCAGTAGCGGTCGATTTGCTCACGAGTGGCAAACTCTGTGCTGAGCAAGACCAAAGACTCAGCACTCAGGCCGTGCGAGGTAATGGAGCTTGCCTCGGCCAGGCGGTGTCTGCGGTTCATGACCAAAGCAAGCGTTTCGTTCAGCAAGGGGATGGCTTCGATATCCGGCGCATGTATTTCATCAAATGCGATCCCTACGTCCAGCTCTCCCGCCAACAGCAACTCCTCGATACGCTCCTGGGAAATCTCTCTCAGGTTGACGGTGATCTTGGGGTATCTGGAGTGAAATGCCTCGATCAGCGGCCCCACCAGATAGGTCGTGAACGTCGGCGTTAGCGCAACACGCAATGAGCCACGGCTGAGGTCGCTGACATCATGTATAGCCCTTTTGGCTTCCTGCAATTCCTGATACGCACGGCGCACATAGAGAAGATAGACATCCCCCGCGTCAGTCAAACGCGTCGTGCGGCCTGATCGGTCGAACAACTGGGCTCCCAGGCTCTCTTCCAACTGCCTTACTTGCTGAGAAAGCGCCGGCTGAGAGACATGCAGCGCTGCTGCGGCCTTCGTGAAACTGAGATGTTCTGCAACGGCAAGGAAGTACTGTATGTGGCGAGCGAGCATGCCTATACCCATAAGATAATCTGATCCAACTCATAATAAATGAGACTTTTACCTTATGCCATGCACTGCTTAATCTCCGTCTCACACCCAGCGACATCGAGACAGCAACCATGAAAGCGATCATCGACGGATTTCTGAAGTTTCAAAAAAACGCCTTTCCTGAGCGGGTCAAACTGTTCAAGGACCTTGCCAATCAGCAGGCGCCAAAGGCTCTCTTCATCTCCTGCTCTGATAGCCGACTGGTGCCTGAACTGGTCACCCAACGCGAGCCAGGCGATCTGTTTGTAATCCGCAACGCCGGCAATATCGTGCCCTCGTATGGGCCAGAGCCGGGTGGGGTTTCGGCGTCGGTCGAATACGCGGTCGCCGGACTCAAGGTTGCAGACATCGTGATCTGCGGCCACTCCGACTGCGGCGCGATGACCGCCATCGCCACCTGCAAATGCCTGGATCACATGCCCGCCGTAGCCAGCTGGTTGCGGTATGCCGACTCAGCCAAGGTAGTCAATGAGGCCCGTCAGCACGCGGATGGCCCAAGCAAGGTTGCTTCCATGGTGCGCGAAAACGTGGTCGCGCAGTTGGCCAACATCCAGACCCACCCCTCCGTGCGCCTGGCGCTCGAAGAAGGCCGCGTGACCCTGCATGGTTGGATCTATGACATCGAGACCGGACGTATCGACGCTTTTGATGGCAGCACCGGCACCTTCGTGTCTCTCGCGGAAAACCCAGAAGTCCACGCCGTTTCCCAGCCGGCCAGGCACGTCGCCTGAAGCCTGTACCTGCACCTTTTCTTACCCAGGAGATTCACCATGATCCAGACTCAAGCCACCCGCACCGCTCGCCAGGAACTGACCGAAGTCATCATTCAGGCCAAGGCTCGCAAGGACCTGTCCTTTGCGCAAATCGTTGACGGTACGGGCCTGTCCGAGGCCTTTGTCACCGCAGCCTTGCTTGGCCAGCATCCGTTGCCTGAAAGCGCCGCGAAGGTCGTAGGCGAAAAGCTCGATCTCGATGCTGATCAAGTCGCACTGCTGCAATCGATGCCGATCCGCGGCAGCTTCTTCGACGGCGTGCCGAGCGACCCTACCATCTACCGCTTCTACGAAATGATGTCGGTGTATGGAACCACCCTCAAAGCGCTGGTCCACGAGAAGTTCGGCGACGGCATCATCAGTGCCATCAACTTCAAGCTGGACATCAAGAAAGTCGAAGATCCGGACGGTGGCCACCGCGCTGTGATTACCCTGGACGGCAAGTACCTGCCTACCAAGCCTTTCTGATGTAGCTCAGCCCGGCGCCATAACGCGCCGGGCCATCCCCCACATTCATGACGACTGAGCGCCGATCGGATGCTCAGGCCTTCTTACGCCCTCAGTACAGGTGATCACCATGAAACTCTTACTCGTTTTGTTCCTAGGCTGCCTTGGTTCTGTTGCCGTGGCCAATGACCAAGGTACTCGAACTGCACCAATGACGGTTGAACCCTATCGCTACTCTCAGAACCTGGATATCGCGCACGTTGTGGCTGTTACGCCGGTGCCCAATGTCTGCGAAGTTGTGCCGATGCAGCTGACTTACGACGACTCCAATGGCGAGCGGCATATCATGGAGTACAGAATCGTGGGGAATGGCTGTGCCAACAACTGATGCGCCGACCATACTGCAGCTCGACAGGCAGTTCCTGGACATCAGGGCAGATGGGATCGAGGCTTGGCATCCTGTATGGACGCAAGCCCACTGCGAAAATCGCTGTGGGCTTTTTGCTTCCGACAGAGGGTGATCTGCCGACTCGTCTGCGGGACGGGAATCTGGACGGCAGACGACCCTCCTGAAACTTCAGAGCCTGTACTCAATGGTGTAGGACTCATCCTCTCTCGGTTCTATCGTAATAGGAATGCCGAAGAGCTTTCCTCGACAATCACTGACGCTACACCGATACACATTTCCCTGCTGGAGCTGATTCCAGAGCCCTTCGTCATGTATCGCAATCTGCAACACACGGTTGTTCGGATCCTCTCTGACCTGAGCAACGTGATGGTCCAGGTCGCACCCGAATTCAGCAGTAGTAAACTCGGGATCGTAGCCGATCAGCACACCGTGCCTTTTCAGGTCCTCCCGAATACGCTCAATCACGTCGTCTGCTTCTTGTTTTAGCATGATCGTTATCTCGCGGTGTTGTACTCATCAAAACTCTAGCTGACCCTGATGGTTTTCGTTGTTTATCGTGCAATCAACGACTCACCCTCATTCCTGAAATTCCCCACCGCCTTAGCGGGAGCTGGCGGTAGCGGGTGACTGCTTTCGCCCCATTACGGACACTGAAAAATCGCGTTTCGTAAGTGCGACGCCCACTCTGTAGGAGCGGGTTTACCCGCGAAGGAGGCGATGCGGTGCATGGCACGGGCGTTGCCCGTGATCGCGGGCAAGCCCGCTCCCACAGAGGCCCTGCAAGCCCTTTGAAACACACTTGACCTCAAGTTGACTCGAGGTTGCAGACTGCCCGCTCTTTCTTCTGGAGCAATCCCATGTCCGCAGATTCCCGCCCCGCATTCGCGCTGTCCAATCCACCCGGGCTGTACGACCCGAGCAGCAACGGTTACTCCCACGTCGCCGCAGTAGCACCTGGAGCCAGGCTGTTGTTCATTGCCGGGCAAGGTGGCGAGGATGGCGACGGGCGACTGCCCGCCGAGTTTGCCGCGCAGGCCAGGCAGGCACTGGCCAACCTGGACACGGCGCTGCGGTCGCAGGGCGCGAGCTTGCAACAGGTGTTCAAGCTGACCTTGTTGATCGTCGATCATGATGAGCATCGCTTGCGTGAATGGGTCAGCGAAGCGAATCGGGTCTGGGAAAGCGGGCATCCGGTCTGCACCCTGATCCCCGTTCCACGGCTGGCGCTGGATGGCATGCTGGTGGAGATCGATGCGGTGGCCGCTTGCTGTGAAGCGGTTTGAGATGGATCTGACGTGACCCGCCGTGCCTGACACGGCGGTGTCTTTTTCGCGGGCAAGCCCGCTCCCACAGGTACCTCGCTGTACTCAAGATCAGCGGTGAGGGCGGTGCAGGTATGAAGCTCAAGCCGCGCCGCCACCCTCCCCGCCCAACATGCCAACGAACCACCCCGCCCCCGGCAAGCCCCGGCTCACCAGCAGCGTCGGCGCCACCTGCGGCCCGCCCTCGGTCCAGAACAAGGCATGCCCGGCCAACGACCGCTGCCCCGCCAGCCCGTCCAGTTGCATCAACCACTGTTCGACCGCCTGCGCCATTCCGTCCTGCTCCGGCAACGCCGACCACATCGCGCCCATCGCCGGCTGCCCCCACGCGGGCGCGATGCTTGCGGGCTCTGGCCGTGACGGCGCGGGCAACTGGCTGAGGTCGCGGTCGAAGCGCTCCAGCACGAACCCCGCCTCCAGGGTCGACAATGCCAGGCGCTCCACTTCGGCGTACCACGCGCCGTCGCGCCGCAGGCGCTCCAGCACTGGAATGTCCGGCCCGCCATAGGCCAGGGTCAGGGGAAAATAACGCCCCACCCGGTCGACACTGGGCATCATCACGCCAGCCCAGGCGGGCTCGCCGCACACCCCGGCGGCCAGGGCGAAATGCCAGATCGGGCTGCAGCGGTAGGCCTGCTCCCACCCAGCTCCCAGGCGCTCGCGGCTGGCGCGCAGGCCGGCCTGCAACCAGTCATCCCAACCTCGCACGAAGGCGGGCGACAGGCGTCGGCTGAGAAAATCGCCATGGGTCACCAGCTTGCCGTAGAAGCCGGTGCGCGAAACGCGCTGTTCCAAGGGCCTCACCTCACAACCGCGCCGGGCAACGGAACTGCTCCAGCGCGTCGCGGCGGAACGGGTTGATCACGCTGCTGGCGCGTAGCGTGTAGCTCACCTTGTGCCCGCCCAGGTTGAACGTGAGCAGGAAGCGCTCACCCGATTCACCGCTGACCTGCCCCTGGTCAAGCAAACGCAACCAGGCCCAAGGGCCGTCGCTGCGCAGGTCGCTACCAGCGGGAGACTGCAATTGCACGCGGTCGCTGCCTTTGCCGCTGGGCAACACGATCGGCGTGAATCCCGTATCGCCGCCAGGCACGAACGTCACCGGCTGGCCAGCGATATCCAGCGTCACCTGGCCCAATGCGGGGTCGACGGTCAGGGGTTGCACGTCGAAGCGCAGCGAGGGCTGACGGGCACCGGCGACGAAGAACATGTCGCGCAGGCGGGCGCCGCGCTGGAACTGGTCGAGCACCTCCTGAGGGATGCTCAGCGGCGCGCTGCCGTTGGCGCGCCAGCGCCATTGGCTACTGCTCATGTCGACGTAAGGCGCGAGGTTGCGGCTGAAGAAGTCGTCCATGATGCCGCCGGGGCCGAAGAAGCGGCCAAAATCGTCGGCGGTGACGTCGCGGCTGGCACCGCGCACCAGCGGGTAGCGCCCGGCGATGGCATCGCGGCAGAACGGCGCGCCATTGGCCACCCACAGGGCATTGAGGCGTTCGCGCTCGTTGCCGAGGGTCAGCGCGCTGCCGCCACTGTCGACTGCGCGCAGCACCTCGGACAAGGGGGCTGGCTGCTCGGTTGCGGCGCGCTTGATGCGCCCAAGCACCTCCCCGCTGGGCGCTGGCGTGCCACTGCGGCGGGCATTTTCGGCGCTGTCGAAGAACTGCGCGGCGTCCTTGAGCAGGGCCAGGCTTTCGTCCAGCGACGCCGGGGTGGCGCTGCCCGCCAGGGCATGCAGGGCGGCGAAGTGCTGGTCCACTGGGTTGCCGGTGGCAGCCGGCGCGGGGGCCGGGGCGCTGTCGGACAACGCATTTTCCAGGCGCTTGCGGGCACTGTCGAGGCGTTCGCGCAGGGCGCGGTCGACCGGGTTGCCGGCGCTGTCGCCGGGAGTGTCGGCCAGCACGCCTTCGAGGGTGGTCTCGCGTGCGGCGGCCTGGAGGAAGGCGCGCAGCGGCGAGTCGGCGGCGGCCAGAGCATTACTCACCTGCGCCGCCTGGCCGAGGCTGGCCAGGGGCACCAGTTGCACGTCGGCCAGGTAGGCATCCCACTGGCGGATGTAGTCTGCGTAGTACAGCTCAAGCACCGCAGCGCCCAGGCGCGCACCATCGCCCGCGCCGAGGGCCGCTTCCTGGCGGTCGAGCACCCAGCTGTCGCGGGCCATGTCGGCCACGGCGCGCTCGCGCCTGGCCAGCAAGGCGCGGTAGCCAGCCACGCTGTACACCCCGCTGACACCGCGCGACAGCGGCAAGCCGCTGCGCCGCACCAGCAACGAGGAGGCATCGCGCCCGCCGGCAGCGTTGACGCTTTGCTCGGCCAGCCCGGCCTGGGCCACCTGGCGCTTGAGGCGATTGTAGATGCGCTGCGACAGCGGCATGCCCGCCAGGGTCAAGCGGGTCTTGGCGATCAGGTCGGCATCGAGCTGTACCGGCTCGGCGTCGGCGTCTTCGAGCAGCGCGGCGACATGCGCCCATAGTTGCTGGCGCTGCGCCTCGCTGGCCTGGGGCAGCTCGCGGCGCCAGTCGACATCGACCCAGGCCTGCACCGAGGCGGCATCGAAGAACTGGCGCTGGCCGAGCATCAGGTACACGCGCAGGGTTTCGTAGAGGAAGTCCTGGTTGCTGGCATCGCCCCGGCGCAAGGCGCTCTCCAGGTTGCCGACGATCGACGGCAGCAGGGTGCTGCGCAGCAGGCGGTGGTACAGCGCCACGGCCCCGGCACCGAGCTTGTCACCCTGGTACAAACCAAAACGCTCAAGCAGCGGCACACCCTCCCCGCGCTGGTCGTAACCTGCGGGCAAGGCGCGGGCAGCGTCGAGCAGCGGCAACGCCTGCAGCACGTTGCCCTCAGCCGGCAGCGCCTTGGCCAGTTGCGCCACCTCGGCGGTACGTTGCGCGGCGGTATCGACCAGCACGCGGTTGCGCTGGTAACTGAGCGCCATGCCCAGCGCCAGCAGCAGCGTCAGCACCGCGACCAGCACCATCCCCGCGCGCAACCATTGGCGGCGGCGCTGCTCCTGGCGCGGGTCGAGCCCGGCAAGGCCCACTTCCTTGAAGATCACCTCGCGCAGCAGCCGGGTGATGAAGTAGCTGCGCCCACTGGCGTACCCGGCAGGCAGCACTTTGCGCCCCAGGCCGAAGGCGGCGGCCAGCGAGGCCAGCACCCGGTCGATCGGGCTGCCTTCCTGGGTGCCGCTGGTGAAGTACACCCCGCGCAGGCGGGTCGGAGCCTGGAAGCGGTTGGGTTCGAACACCGTGCGCAGGAAGCCCGCCAGCACGTCGCCCATGCCGGCGAACTGCTGCGGGAAGCTGTACAGCAAGGCACGTCGCGACAGGTCGCGCTCCTGCTGCATGCGCTCGAGCACGCGCACCTGCAACTGCCGCTCCAGCGCCTCGAACTCGGCCGGGAAGCCCGCCAGCGCCGCTCCCGGCTGCTCACTCTGGGCCAGCGGGAAGGTCACGCCCCACACCTGGCTGCGCTCATCGCGCCCGAAGTGCTCGAAGTACTCGGCAAAACCGGCCAGCAGGTCGCACTTGGTCACCACCACGTACACCGGGAAGCGCACGCCCAGGCGTTCGTGCAGCTCGTCGAGGCGCGCGCGGATCGCCGTAGCCTGGCGCTGGCGCTCGGCCTCGCCTTGTTGCAGCAGGTCGCTGACGCTCAGGGTGACGATCACGCCGTTGACCGGGCTGCGTCGGCGGTGCCTTTTTCAGCAGGTCGAGAAAACCGCGCCAGGCTGCCTTGTCGACCTCGGCGTCGCTGTCTTGGGTGGTGTATCGCCCGGCGGTGTCCAGCAGCACGGCTTCGTCGGTAAACCACCAGTCGCAGTGGCGCGTGCCGCCGATGCCGCCGATGGCCGTGGCGCCGTGGGTTTCGCTGAGCGGGAATTGCAGGCCGGAGTGGGTCAACGCAGTGGTCTTGCCGCTGCCTGGGGCGCCGACGAACAGGTACCACGGCAACTGGTACAGGTACTGCCCGCCCGGTTTCCAGCCGGGGCTGGCCTTGCGCAGCACGGCCATCGCCTCGCGCATGCGCTCGGCCAGGTGCGCCACCTCGGCCTGCGAGGCGCGCGCCGAGGCGGGTTCCCCGGCCTGCTCCTCGGTGACCCCGGCCATCAGCAGGCGGTTGGCGCGCCAGGCGGCAAAAGCGCGCCAGCCGAAGTAGGCCAACCAAGCGGCCAGCAACGCCGCCACCAGCCAACCGCGCGCCCAGGCCGAGGTCAGTGGCTCGCGCCCGTCGAATGACAGCAGCGGACCTTCGTACCAGATCAGCAGCGCCACCAACGCCACGCCCAGCAGCGACAGCAGCCAGGAACTGGCCAGCCAGCGCAGGCCGCGCATGAGGGTATCGAACAGATAGATCAGATAAGACATCGCCTGGTCCTCACTGCGGCTGCGCAGGAACAAATACGGTGATCTCTACGCGGCGATTGCGCGCGCGGTTGGCTGCCGAGTCGTTGGCCACCAGCGGCTCGGTCTCGCCGCGACCTTCGCTGCGGTAGCGCGTGGCCGGGCCTGCGCGTTCGGCCAGCAGGCGCGCGACGTTGCGCGCGCGGGTGTTGGACAGGTCGAAGTTCGACGACAACCGCGAACCCAGCGCAGGCCGCACGTTATCGGTGTGACCGACCACCAGCACGTCGCCAGGCACGCCCTTGAGCGCCTCGCCTATGCGCGTCAACAGACCGTCGAAGGCGCTCGACACCTCGGCGCTGCCGGAGGCGAACACACCGTCGCCGCGCAGGGTGATCACCGAGCGGTCACTGGTTTCGCGCACGCTCACCAGGCCTTGGGCGATCTCCTCGGCGAGGAACCCGGACACCCGCACCGGCGCCGGCCCCGTGGGCTGGGCGACCTTCAACGGCGAGGCCAGGCGCAGCTCGCCCATCTGCGCGAACACCGGGTCCGAGGCGCGGTTGAGCAGCCAGTTGCCGGTCACCTGCAACAGCACCAGCAGCAGCGCCGCCAAGGCCGCCAGCACCCACAGCGGCACCAGGCGCAGCATCGACACCGGCGCAGTGGGCGCACCGCGCCAGCGTGGCGAAAGGTCCTGCTCGACCGCGCCGCGCTGCTGGCGAATCAACTGCAACAGGCGCTCGCGCAGGGCCGCCAGTTGGTCGAAGCCACGGTCCAGTACGCGGTAGCGCCCTTCCAGGCCCAAGGCCAGGCACAGGTACATCAGCTCCAGCACGTCGAGGTTGGCGCGCGCATCCAGGCTCAGGCGCTGCAGGATCAGGAAGAACTTCTCGCCGCCCCAGGCCTCGTTGTGGAAGGTCACCAGCAGGCTGCTGCCACTCCACACCCCGGCGCCCCAAGGCGTGCTGGAGATGGTTTCGTCGACCAGCGTGCACAGGGCATAGCGCGCCGCGGCGAGGGTCTGGGCTTCCACCCGGGCGTTGCGCGCCTGCGCCTCGAACTGCTGCACGGCCTGCACCAGCCGCTCGCGCAGGGTTTCCATGTCCGGTGCGCGGGTCAGCCCACGCAGCGGCACCACCAGGTCGAGCAAGGGGTTGGCGGCGCGCACCAGCGGGTTGAGGCCGGCGCCGCGCAGGGTCAGGTCGGCTTCGACCGGCGCAGGCGCGGCGCTGGAGGCCGGGCGGCGGCCGCCGGGGGTCGGCAGCAGCAGGGTGTGGTCCGGGTCTTGCCCGGGCTCAAGGGAGTCATTCATGTTCACGGTGATGTACCTGCGCTGTCGATCAGGCGTTGCGGATGGCCCAGAACTGCATGTCCAGCCCGGGGAAGCTGCCGGCCACGTGCAGGGCGAAGCCTGCCGACTGGGTCAGCTGTTGCCAGTACTCGCTGTTGCGGTCGAGTTCGAAGTAGGTGAAGCCTGCGTGGAACGGCAACTGCCGCGGCGCCACCGGCAATGGCCGCAGGCCGATGCCGGGCAGTTGCAGGTTGACCATGTCGCGGATCTTCTCCACCGAGCCCAGCTTGACCTGCGGCGGGAACCCGCTGCGCACCGCTTCGGCCGGCATCTGCGCATGCACGGCGAGGACGAAGGTGGCGCTGCCGAGCAGCGCGCGGTCGGGCAGCACCGCCACGCGGATACCGAACTGACGCTCCTCCAGCGGGATCTGCAGGGCGCGCGCGTCGATCACCGTGGCCAGGGCGCGGCGCAGGTCGAGCATCAGCGGAGCGAAGGTCTCGGCCAGGGCGTCGTGGCGGTACACCGGGTAGCGGCTGGCGCGCTTGTCGGCATGGGTAAAGGTCGCCAGCTCGCCGGCCAACTCAGTCAGTTGGCGGTACAACGCCTCGGGATGCAGCCCGGCCATGCTGGCCAGGTGGCGCACCAGCGGCTCGCTGCGGTTGAGCAGTTGCAGCAGCAAAAAGTCGGCGATCTCTGCCGCGCCGCTGGCACCCGGCTGGGCCAGGCGCGTGGCCATGGCCTCGGCGCGCTGGTGCAGCAGGCCCAGCAGTTCGTCGACGAACGCCGCCAGGCGCGGTGCGGCCTGCAAAGTGAGGCTCGGCGGGCAGTAGGCGGGGTCGAGCAACACCTGCTGGTCGGCGCGGCGCTCCAGCACCCGCGCCACGCCCAACACCGCGTGGGCGTCAGCGACGTCGCTGGCCAGGGCCAGGCGCAGGCGCAGCTTGCCGACGTTCATCAGCGCGCTGTTGTCCAGGCCGTTGCTGTCCCAGGCCTCGTACTCGACGCTGCGATGGCGGGCGAAGTTCTCCGCGCTCACGCGGTCGTCCACTTCCGCCACGCCATGGCGTGCGGTGGGCAGCGCCAGCACCACGTCGAGGTCACGGGCGTCGGCGGGGATCTCCAGCGGCAACGGCATCTCGTCGAATGGCAGGCCGATCGGCGTGCCATCGGGCAGCACGCCGCTGTAAGCCTTGAGCGCCAGCTTGCCGAAGGCCAGGTGCTGCTCGTCGAGCTCCAGGCGCGAGAAGCCCCAGGCGTAGGGGCGCAGCGCCGCGACCCGGGCCTCCAGGTGGGCATTGAGGAAACGGTCGTGCTGCTGCAGGTGCTGGGGCTGCAGGAGCATGCCTTCCGACCAGACGACTTTGCTGTTCCAGGACATGAATGCGATCTCGGGTAAAGGGGTTCAGGGCATGTCGCGCAGGCGGCTGACCTGCTGCTGGTAGGCCACGGAGAATTTCTCGCCGTACAGGCGTTGCAGGTCTTCGTCGCCATCGCGTGCAAGCTCGGCGTGCAGCTCTGCGAAACGCGCCCACAGGCGGGCCTTGCGCGTCGAGGGCAGCACGCGTTCCAGGGCGCCGGGAGCGGCCAGTCGACGTTCGATGCGCACCGGGTCGAAGCGCTGCATCACCTCGCCCAGGGCCTCGCGCATGCCGGCGATCACCGCCATCTCGTGGGCGCGCAGGTCGTCGAAGGCGGCGTGCAGCGCCTGCACGCCGGGCAGATAGGCCGGGGCGTCGGTGCTGAGCATCTGGCTGAGGGCGCTGGTGGGGTCGGGGAAGAACTTCAACGGGTTGTTCGAATGCGCGCCGATCATGGTCATCTCGATATGGCTTTCGCGCTTGGTCAGCGCCCGCGCCATCAGCACGCCCATGGTGCCGCCGGTGGCGGCGCGGAGCATTTCCCCCACCAGCCGGGCCAGCTCTTCGGGGCTGCGCGAGGCGCGCAGGTGCGGCAGGCCGAGGCCTTCGAGCAGGGCCTGGAGCACAGGGTCTTCGCCGGCCGCCGTGGGTTCTGCGGCAACGGGGGCCGGTGTTGCGATTGGGGTGGGTGCAGGCGCCAGGCTGGCTGGGGCGGCAGGCGTCGCCAGCAGGTCGGCCAGGGCGTCGTAGCCATCGGGGATCAACGCCGCTTCCGGCGCCTGGGGGGCTGGGCTGACAGGCAAGGCCGGCAGGGCCTGCAACTCCGGCGACAGGTGATCGGCCGGGGTGCCAAGGAAGGCCGCCGTGGGGCGCTGGCCGCCGAACAGGTTCAGGCCCAGCGGGTCGTCCAGCATCGGGGCCGGCTCGAACACTGGCTCGCCTTGCAGGATGCTCGCCGCCGCCAGGGCGTCGGTGTCCACCCGTGGCTGGCTGAAGCCCGGCTCGCTGCGCGGTGCCACGGGGGCTTCCAGCGGCGGTGGTGGCGGCGGCTGGACCGGCGCCGGTGGCACGAACACCGCCAGGGTCTGGGTGGCGCCAACCCCCGTCTGGTCGGGGTCGGCCTGCTCCACCGCGAGCAGCGCCACACCGATCTGGTAGTCGCCGATCACCAACTGGTCGCCGGCCTGCAGCAGCGTCTCGCGGCCATGGCCGAGCAGGCGCTCGTTGATCACGCTGGGGTTGCTGCCGGTGTCGGTGAGGTAGTAGCCGCCCTCACGCCGCTCGACGCGGGCGTGGCTGCGGGAGATGTACTTGCCCGGATCGTCCAGCACCAGGTCGTTGCCGGGCGCGCGGCCCAAGGTGCCGGCGACGTCGATCAGGCACGCCAGCTCAGCTGCGGGCGGCTGCCCGCGATAACGTTCGACCCACAGTTTCACAGGCATGTCAGGTTCCTTTCGGCAGGAAGGTGGCGGGGTTCACTGGCGGCCATCGTCGGCCTCCTTGGGCTCCAGCGGCTGGCCCACCGGGCCGGGCCGCGAGGCCAGCACCAGGGCGTTGGCGGCGGCCGAGGCCTGGGGCAACGGCAGCGGCAGCATCGAGGCGATGATGGTCGGGCCGAGGGTCAGGAACGAGCCGCCGGCCTTGAGGGTGATGCTCGCCCCCGCCTCGATCACCACGTTCATGCCGCCCTTGATGTGCACATCGGTGCCGCCGCTGAGGCTGGCCTTGAGCGCGCCGTCCAGTTGCAGGTCACGGCCGGCGGCCTGGGACACGCTGCCCACGGCCTTTTCGGTGCGATCGCCCAGCACATGCTGGTGGCGGTCGCCGCCGATGCGTTCGCGCAGGTCCTTGGCCACTCGCGAATGGCGCTCGCCGCCCACCCAATCGAGGGCATCGCGCTCGATGCGCTGGTCGAAGTTGCGCTCGGCGTGGATGAACACCTGCTCGGCACCCTTGCGGTCTTCGAAGCGCAGTTCGTTGTAGCCGTTGCCGCCTTTGCTGGAGTGGCTCTTTAGGGTCGAGCGGGTGGCTTGTTCGGGCAGGTTGTAGGGCGGCATCACCTCGGCGTTGTAGACGCTGCCGGTGACCAGCGGGCGGTCGGGGTCGCCTTCGAGAAAACTCACCACCACTTCCTGGCCGATGCGCGGCAGGAACAGGCTGCCCCAGCGCTTGCCGGCCCAGCCCTGGGCGACGCGGATCCAGCACGAGCTGTTCTCGTTTTCCTGGCCTTCGCGGTCCCAGTGGAACTGCACCTTGATCCGGCCATAGGGGTCGGTCCAGATCTCCTCCCCGGCCTTGCCCACTACCTTGGCGGTCTGCGGGCCGTGCACCAGCGGACGCGGGGTGAGGCATGGCGGGCGGTAGTCCTGCTGGCGCGGCAGTGCGGTGAAGCGGCAGGTGAGCACGGGCGCCGGGTCTTCGGGGCGGGTCGGTTCGTAGGTGTCGGACGACAGCTCGTATTCGGCGGCGAGCACCAGCACCTGTTGGTTCTGATCGCCGCGCGGGTGTTCGCTGAGGGTGAACAGCGCGCCGGGGAACAGCCCGCGCGCGCGGGTAGCGCCCTCGATACGCCGGTAGCTGGTGTGCCGGGCCTCGAGCTGATGGCGGGCCAGGGTCTCGCCCTGCGGGCGCTCGCGGTACTTGCCGGGGTAGTCGTAGCGCTCGAAGCGTGACTGGGCGTAGGGGCGCGCCTGGGTCGACTTGACCAGCAGGTTGGCCGAGGGTTTTTCGAAGTCGTAGGCCTGCAGGGCCCAGGCGCCGGGCTCGACTTCGCCGCTCATGCGCCAGTCGTAGATCACCTCGCTGTCGCGCATGGCCTGGTCCTCGGCTGGCAGGTAGCGCACCTGTGCGTAGCCTGGGGCGGGCGCGTGGGCGCCGTAGCCGTCGGCCAGCACCAGGGTGTGGCGGCCGGCGTCGCTGCGGAAGAAGTAGTAGATGCCGGCCTGCTCCAGCAGGCGGCTGACGAAGTCGAAGTCGCTTTCGCGGTACTGCACGCAGTACTCAAGGGCCGGGTAGCTGGCGCTCAGGCCCGAGGTATCGACGTCGGCCAGGGTGTAAGGGGCGAACACCGCCTGGACGATGTCCGGCACGTTGCGCTGCTGGAAAATCCGGCAGTCGCTGCTGCGGGTCAGCAGCCACAGCCACGGGCGCACCACCGCGTGGTAGGTGGCGAAGCGGCCCTGGCGGCCGGTGTAGGCGAAGCGCGTGACCAGGCCGCTGAAGTGGCGCTGGCCGCCCTTGGGCAGTTCCACGGCAACAGTCAGGGGGGTGGCGAGCAGGTCGTCGAGGTCCAGGTCGGTGCGTTCGCTGTAGAGGTCGATGTGGTATTCGCTCAGGGTCGACAGGCCTTCGCGGGCGGTCATGCGCCGAAACAGCAGGGTGTCGGGGGCCAGCACGCAGGTGACGGCAATTTCGCGGTTGGCTTGGGTAACGGGCATCCAGGGCTCCTTCACGCGGGGTGGCCGCAAGGGTCGGCCTTGGGGACACAACAGGTGGGGAGCGGGGTTTATTCCGTGGGGGGGATGAAAAAAGGCGCAGTGGCTGTCAGTCACCACGTTTTCTGGCATCGGCGATACCGGTGTTCGCGGGCAAGCCCGCTCCTACAGGTACAGCGCCGTTCTCAGGGACGGCGGCGAACCTGCAGGAGCAGCAGTGCGGCATCACGGGCGTAGCCCGTGCCAGGCGACGCGATCAGGCCGCTGCGGTGGACACCAGCCGCTCCAGCACCAGGGTGATGCCAGTGCTGTTGTAGCACTTGCTCCACAGGTTCATCTGCTTGAAGTCGGCGAAGTCCTTGCCGTCACCCGGGTCCATGTAGGTGCCGTCCGGGCGCTGCATCACGTAGTGCAGGCCGATGCCGAAGGTCATCACGATTTTCAGCGCCCGCCGGTTGGCCGCCAGGGCCGGTGGCTCGGAATGGATGATCGGGAAGCCCGCCCGCACGCACTTGGTCTCGGCATCGGGGTAGAAGGTCGACAACGCGCTGGCGATCATCCCGCTCATGTAGATCTTCACATCCAATCCCAACTCGCGGGCAGCGATGGCCACGTTGTGCGGGAAGGAATAGCCCAGCTTGCTCAGGTCGGCCTCCTCCTTGTCCAGCCGCCCGCCCGTCACGGACCCCGAGGTGATCTGGTACAGCGCCGCCTCGCAGAAATAGTTGACCTGCAAGGCCTGGCCGGTGCTGCGCGCGCCGGTGTTCGGCAGGGTGGTCACGCCCAGCTCCGCCGCCGCGCACAACAGCGATGCCGCGCCACAGGAAAATGCGAAATCTTGTTTCTTGTTCATGGAAGGCTCTCGAAGGCCGGCAGGCCTGGGTTCACTTGATGTCGGTAATCCAGAAGAACGGGTTCGGATGGCCAGAGAACGCCGCCGGCTTGTCGACGGTCTCCAGCTGACTGCCGCTGAAACGCCACGAGGCGTAGTGCAGCGGCGCGAAGTACAGCCGCGCGTTGAGGTAGTCGAAGACAATGCGAAAGCGGTTGCCGCCCCAGCCGTAAGCGTCCAGGTCGCCCGCGGTGTACTCGACGTAGCCTGTGGCACAGTTGCCGCCGCCGCGGTCGGCCGAGTGGTGTTTGTTGGCCTGCGCGTAGGTGTGGTACAGCTGCCCGCGTGCCGAGGCCGGCTGCTGCGCCGTCAATTGCGGCAGGTAGCAAGGGGTGTTGGAATGGATCTGGCGCATCGCCCCCAGGGTGTCGTCGCCGATCGAGGTGGCGATGGCGCTGCAATCGTAGGGCGCCGCCGATTGCATCAAGGTGCGCATCAACTGCTTGATGCGCGCGTCCACCGGCAGGTAGCGAAAATCGATGCGGTACAGGTCGAGGATCGGCCCTTGCTTGCAGGCCTTGACGCAATCAGGGTCGGCCGCCTCTTCCAAGGCCTTGATGAACTCGTAGCTGCTTTTCTTGCCGTCGCGCTCGGACATGCTCGTTGTCTCCCCTGTCAGCCTGCGTGGCGCACCCACACCTTGGCGCTTTGCACCTCGGTGAGCTTTTCCCAGTCCTTGAACAATGTCTGCCAGTCGCTCAGCGGCTTGTAGGCGTCGTGCTCGCTGGCCAGCAGGCGTTCGATACGCAGCTCGGTTTCCTTGAAGCGCACCGCTTCGGCGCAGGCCACCACGGCGAACGACAGCGGCAGCCTGAGGTGGTCGTAGCCGCCGCCGCTGTATTGGCGCAGCGCTACCAGGTCCATGCGGGTGAAGGCCGAGTAGGTGGTGGCCGTGGTGTTGGTGCGCAAGGCCGAATGAGTGCCCTTCAGGTCAATCTTGCGCAGACGATTGTTGTTGCCGCCCACGCCCAGCTTCGGGGCAAACGGCGGCTCGGAATCGGCGAAGTGGTACCAGGTGCCATCGGCGCCGAGGAAGGCATCGATGTACAGGGACTTGCGCGACATCAGCAGGCTCGCCGCCACGCCCTCGCCTGGCTTCAGGATCAGGTCGATGCGAAAGAACCCTTCGCGCCCCTTGGGCATGGCCAGCAAGGTGCGCATCTGGGCGATGGCGTCGCCGTAGACGAACAGGCCGGTGTACAGGTGCATGGTGATGATCATGCCGCTTCCTCGTCGTAGGTGTAGTCGAAGGCGCCGTCGCGCACGCCCAGGTGCACGCGGGTGACTGCTTCGCCGCGCAGCATCCGTTCGAGGAATTCGCGGCTGATGGCGGGCAGTACCGAGTGGGTGAGGATCGCGTCGATCATCCGCCCGCCGCTCTCGAGCTCCGTGCAGCGGCTGGCGATCAGCGCTACCACTGCCTCGTCGCAGCTGAACGGCACGCCGTGGCGCTCGGCCAGGCGCCGCTCGATGCGGACCAGTTGCAGGCGGATGATGCTGGCGAGCATGGCGTCGCTCAGCGGGTAATACGGGATGGTCACCACCCGCCCGAGCAGCGCGGGCGGGAAGACTTGCAGCAGCGGCTCGCGCAGGGCGCGGGCGATGGTTTCCGGGTCCGGCACCCGCTCCGGTCGCTGGCACAGGTGGCTGATGGTCTCGGTGCCGACGTTGGTGGTGAGCAGGATCAGGGTGTTCCTGAAGTCGATCACCCTGCCCTCGCCGTCCTCCATCCAGCCTTTGTCGAACACCTGGAAGAACAGCTCGTGCACATCGGGGTGGGCCTTCTCGATCTCGTCCAACAGCACCACGCTGTAGGGCTTGCGCCGCACCGCCTCGGTCAGCACGCCGCCCTCGCCGTAGCCGACGTAGCCGGGTGGCGCGCCCTTGAGGCTGGAGACCGTGTGCGCTTCCTGGTACTCGCTCATGTTGATGGTCACCAGGTTGTGCTCACCGCCATACAGCGCCTCGGCCAGGGCCAGGGCGGTCTCGGTCTTGCCCACCCCCGAGGTGCCGACGAGCAGGAACACGCCCACCGGCTTGCCTGGGTTGTCGAGCCCGGCGCGCGCGGTCTGAATACGCCGGGCGATGGCTTCCAGGGCATGCGGCTGGCCGATGATGCGGCGCGACAGGCTGCTGGCCAGGTTGAGCACGTTGTCGATCTCGTTGCGCACCATGCGTCCGACCGGAATGCCGGTCCAGTCCTGCACCACGGCGGCCACCGCTTGCTCGTCGACGGTGAGCAGGATCAACGGCGTCTCGCCCTGGGCCTCGGCCAGCGCTTGCTGGCGGCTGCGCAGCTCAACCAAGGCGTCGTCGCTCGCGCCCTCGCCGCCCAGTTGCCCGCGCAGTTCGACGATCGCCGCCACCTGTTCCTGCTCGCTGGCCCAGGACGCCTCCAGGCCATCGAGCCGCTCGCGCTCGCGGGTGCGCTGCGCGTCGAGGGCCGCCTGGCGCGCTTCGGTGTCCACCCCCAGCGCGCGCTCGCGGGCGATGATCGCCTGCTCGGTGCCCAGCGCTTCGAGTCGGCGACGGCTGTCGTCCACCGCCGCCGGGGTGGCGTGCAGGCTGATGGCAACCCGCGCGCAGGCGGTGTCGAGCAGGCTGATGGCCTTGTCCGGCAGCTGGCGCGCGGGGATGTAGCGGTGCGAGAGGCGCACCGCCGCAGCCAGCGCAGTGTCGAGAATCTGAACCTGGTGGTAGCGTGCCATGCTCTCGGCGATGCCGCGCAGCATCAGCAGCGCCCGGGCCTCGTCGGGTTCGTCGACCTGCACGGTCTGGAAGCGCCGGGTCAACGCGGGGTCTTTCTCGATGTACTTCTTGTACTCGGCGAAGGTGGTCGCGCCGATCGTGCGCAGCGTGCCACGGGCAAGCGCGGGCTTGAGCAGGTTGGCCGCATCGCCGGTGCCCACCGCACCGCCAGCGCCGACCAGGGTGTGGGTTTCGTCGATGAACAGGATCACCGGCGTGACGCTGGCCTGCACTTCGTCGATCACCGCGCGCAGGCGCTGCTCGAACTCGCCCTTCATGCTCGCCCCGGCCTGCAGCAGGCCGACGTCGAGCACCAGCAGGCGCACCGTGCGCAGCGCTGGCGGCACGTCACCGCGCACGATGCGCTGGGCCAGGCCTTCGACCACGGCGGTCTTGCCGACCCCGGCCTCGCCGACCAGCAACGGGTTGTTCTGCCGGCGGCGCATGAGGATGTCGATGACCTGGCGGATCTCGTCGTCACGCCCGACGATCGGGTCCAGCGTGCCGCTGCGCGCCTGCCCGGTGAGGTCGACGGTGAAGCGCGCCAGCGCCTCCTGGCCATTCGGGCCGGCGCTGGGCAGCGCGCCGGAGCTTTCCCCCGGTGCCAGTTGGAAACCGTCGCTGGCCGTCTGGTTGGCCTCGGGTGAGTCGGCCAGCAAGGTGGCGAAGCACTCGGTCAGGTCGTCGACGCGCACTTTGGCGAACTCGGCGGACAACGCCAGCACCGCATTGCGCAGGGCGCGGTCCTTGAGCAGGCCGACCAGCAGGTGCCCGGAGCGCACCTGGGCCTCGCCGAACATCAGCGTGGCATGCACCCAGGCGCGCTCGACCGTGTCTTCGAGTTGCGACGACAGGTCGGTGATCGAGGTGGAGCCACGCGGCAGGCCGTCCAGCGCCGTGGTCAGGTCGGCGGCCAGGCGCGCCAGGTCGAGGCTGTAGTGGCGCACGATGCGCACCAGGTCGCTGTCCTGCGCCTGCAGCAACTGGTGCAGCCAGTGCGCCAGCTCCACGTAGGGGTTGCCACGCAGCTTGCAGAACACCGTGCTGCTTTCGATGGCCCGGTAGCACAGGCCGTTGAGTTTGCCGAACAGGGCCACTCGACTGATCTCAGCCATGATCTGATCCTTGCGATGAGGGGGAAACGGAAGGGGTAAGGCGCGGGTTGATGAGCAACTGGCGGTCGTCTTCGCTCGGTGGTGCGCTGCTCAGCCAACTGCTCCAGCCAAGCCGGGCATCCCGGCCCAGGCGGGTGCCGGGCAGGTGCTGGCGGGCGACGATCAGGTTGACGTCCCAGTCCAGCGCCAGGCCCGCGTACTGGCGCACCCAGTCGGTCAGCCGACGCAGGCCGGGCTGGCCCGGCAGCAGGCGGCGCACTTGGGCCATGCTCAGCGGGCCGACCCGCAGGCGGAACTTGCCCTGGGCGTTCCACACCTTGCGCCCGAGCACCGTGCCCACGCCCAGGCGCTCGGCGCTCGGCCCGCTGCGCAAGGCGCACAGGTCATCGGCCGGCAGGGTCATCCAGTGGCCGACGAACTGCTCCACCTGCACCGGCACGCCGAGGTCGTCGCTGAGCAGCGCGGCCAGGCCACCGGCATTGCGCATGTGCGGCGCCAGGCGCCCGGCATGGTGCTGCTTGGCCAGTTGCGGCACGGCATCGCGGCCTTGCAGCGAGGGCATGCCCAGGCCGATCAGCGAGGCCACGTAGTCGGAGAAGCGGTCGGCGCCGGGGCGATCAAGGCTGACCGCTGGCTGGGCACTGGCCCAGGCGCGGTAGAACAGGCTGATCAGGCGGTGATGGAAGATATCGAGGAAGCGCGCCAGGGTCGGGTCGTCGACATTGCGCTGGCGATCGCGTACGTATTCGGTCAGGTGCAGCGGCAGTGGGCCGTTGGCGCCCAGTGCGCCGAAGCCATTGAGCAGAAGGCGCGGCGCCTGGTGCCCGTCGCCCGCCTGCAGGCCCGCCAGCATCGACGGTTCGAAGGCCAGCGACGGCTGCTGGCCGAAGCGCAGCGGCTCGTCGGCCGGGCGGCTGGCCTGGCCGATCCGTGGGCGGTCGGCGAAGGCGCATTCGAGCTGGCGCAGGGCGGCGTAGAAGTCGAACGACGCCGGTTTCTGCGCGAGCCGCTGCAACAGCGCTAGAGGATCTCGCATCGCCCTACCCTCGCCGGCCACTGCATGATCAAGCCGCGCGTAGTGCTGTGCAGCTGGGTTTCGGTAAAGCTGTTGAGCGCAACGTACTTGGCGAAGAACTGCTCCAGCACCGCGCCGAAGACGAACAGGCTGGCGCCTTCGAAGGCGCTCTCGTCGACTGTGACGCACACCTGCAAACCACGGCCATGGGTGATCGGGCCTGGGATCGGCAAGCGTCGCACGATCGACCGCGCGCTCACCGAGCGCAGCCCGTCGACCTGCTTGTGCACCGGCGTATCGCTGACGCCGCAGTACAGCCGCAGCAGGTCGCGCAAGGCGCTGGCGCCCTGCTCCGGGTCCTGGTCGAGCAGCGACAGGTAGTTCAGCGACAGGTGGCTGACCAGCCGCCAGGCGGTTTCGCCCTCGGCGAACGAGGCTCGCGGCGCGGTCGGCCCGGCCACGCAACGCACCGCCTGCACCGGCGCGCCGGACTCGACGGTGAAGTCGGTCTTGCCCACGCCCACCGGCATGCTCAGCACCAGGTCGCGGTTGCTGCACAGGGTGTCGACGCCCAGCTGGCGCAGGTCGCTGCGGTACGGCGCCTCGTGGGCGTCGACCAGGGTCAGGAAGATCTCGCTGCCGATGTAGCTGGAGCGCGGCCCCTGGCGACGCTGCTGGGCGCTGAGCACGCGGGTGTCGCGGCGCACCTGGTACCAGGCGCCCTGGCGAGGGTCGTGCAGGTCGTTGGCGCGGTAGAACGACTCGAAGCGCTGCTCGGCCTCGGCACCGCTGCCGTGGCCGGTGACGCCGGTGACCTGATGGATCTCGAAATCCATCGGCCTGGTGCGGTCGGGCACCACGTGGTAATCGACCTGCTGGTCAGACAGGTGCACGCGGTCGGCGCGTTTGGGGAACAGGTTGATCGCCGGGGTGCAGTGCAGCGCGAACTGCGTGGCGGACACGCTGCTTTCGAGCGCTGGCACGAAGGTCTTGAACAGCACCGTCACATCCAGTTCACTGACGTCGCAACGCTGCACCGCCGGGCCCAGTCCGCCCAGTTCGACGAACTGGAAGCGCTGCGGCAAGGCGAAGTATTCCTGCAGCAGCCGGTAGCCCTGGAAGGTGCGCGGCGCCACCGGCAGCAGGGCCTGGTCGTCGTCAAAGCCCTGGGCGCGCAGCGCCGAGGCGTCGATGAAGGCGTGCCAGCGGTTGTCGGCCTGCACCGGCTGCACCAGCACCCCGGCGGCCTGGGCCAGCAGTTGCTCCTGGATGCGCCCGGCCAGCCCTTCGGTGCCGCGCAGGTGCAGCATCAAACGCTCGAGGGCGAGCTTGTCGAAGGTCAGCCCGGCGCCGACTTTCAGGCGCAGGCGCAGCGCTGCCTTGACCGGGCCCAGGCGCGCCAACTCGACACCGCCGACCTGCCCGGAGCAGGCGAAGTAACGGGCCTCGGTGAGCTCGATCGGCCACAGGGTGACGTCATGCGCGGTGCGGAATTCGCAGGCGGTCTGGTCGCCCTTGCCCAGCAGGCTGTGCAGCGCCGTGCCGCGCGGTACGGTGAAGCCTGCGGCCAGGCTGCCTTCGGCGAGGTCCGGTTGCAGTTGCACCAAGGCCGTGGCTGGCGTGGGTGCCAGGTAGTGGGGGTAGACCAGCTCCAGCAGGTGATTGGTGAAGCGTGGAAATTCGGCGTCGATCTTCAGTTGCACCCGCGCCGCGAGGAAGCTGAAGCCCTCCAGCAGGCGCTCGACGTAAGGGTCGGCGCAGGCGTGGCTTTCCAGCCCCAGACGCCCGGCGACCTTGGGGAAATCGCGGGCGAACTCACCGCCCATCTCGCGCAGGTGCTGGAGTTCGCGCTCGTAGTAACGCAGCAGCTTGGGGTTCATCGCACACCTCCGGCGTCGATGTCGTAGAGCTTCACATCGCCCGCCTCCAGGTCCAGTTCGGTCTTCAGGTACAGGCGCTCGGGCAGCGGCTGGCCCCACAGCTCACCGTGGATCTCGAACGCCACCTGGTTGGGGCTGGCCTGTTCGCGGTCCCGGGCCAGTGGCGTGACGCGCACGCTGGCGGGCAGGATGCGCGGCTCGAAATCGACGATCACCTGCTCGATGCGCCGCGCCAGGGCCTGCGGGTCGAGGCCGGTGGCGGTCTTGCCGGACAGGTCGGGCAGGCCGAAGTTCAGCACCGAGCGCGCCGCCAGCGGGTAGGCGGTGAGGTCCTGCACACTGCCCAGGCTGGTGCCGTTGAGCAGCCAGCCGAGGTCGCGCAGCACCGCCTTGCGCAGCGCGCGCATCGACAGCACGCGCTGCTCGCGGGGCTCGTGCGACTGGTCGCGGGCGTCGTCGCTCAGGCGGTCGAGCAGCGAGGGTTGCAGACGCTTACTGCTGGTCAGCTCAGCCATGGTCGACAGCGCCAGGCAAGATGAAGGGGGTCATGGGCGACACTCCAGGTCGAAGGACCGGGCCGGCGCCTGGGCACCGGCCGGCCACGGGGCCAGGTCAGATCTTGGCGTTGGCTTCCAGGTCCCACTTCTTCGGCGTGCCGGTGGTGATCTTCTCGCCGCTGAAGGAGTCGTACTGGTAGCTGATCTTGGTGAAGTTGATCGAGAAGGTTTCGCTCGGGCGCTCGCCGTTGCTGCTGGCCGAGTAGGAGCTGATGATCGCCTCCTCGAGTTCGAGCTTGAGGAACACCTGCTCTTTCTTCTCGGCGCCGCCGGTCTGGATGAAGTGGATCTCGGCCTTGCCCAGGCTCTTGCCGCACACCGCTTCCATGAACAGGTCGGCGGACGCCAGGTCGGTGGCCTTGGTCAGGGAAATCTCCGAGAACGACGGGTTGCTGGTGTCGCGGTCGGCGCCACCGCCGCTGGTGGAGATGGCGCGGCCGACGCCCATCTGCAGGGCGTCGATGGTGATCCAGTCGGCGTGGCCGGAGACGGTCGAGGTGCCTTTGATTTTCTTGCCGTTGAAGTTGAGCAGGATCATGGTCTGTACCTTTTCGGTGGGTCAGTGAGGGTGCTGGGGAACGCGCGCCGTCAGGTCTTGGCCGACGGCAGCTTGGAAACCAGGCGCAGCGACACGGTCAGCCCTTCGAGCTGGTAGTGCGGGCGCAGGTAGAACTTGGAGTGGTAGTAGCCGGGGTTGCCCTCGACCTCCTCGACCACCACCTCGGCGCCGGCCAGCGGTTTGCGCGCCTTGTCCGATTCGGTGGCGGTGGCCGGGTTGTGCTCGACGTAGCGGCCGATCCAGTTGTTCAGCCACACCTGCATGTCGGCGCGTTCCTTGAACGAGCCGATCTTGTCGCGCACGATGCACTTCAAGTAGTGGGCGAAGCGGCAGGTGGCGAACAGGTACGGCAGGCGCGCGGCCAGGTTGGCGTTGGCGGTGGCGTCGGGGTCGTCGTACTCGGCGGGCTTGTGCATCGACTGCGCGCCGATGAAGGCCGCCAGGTTGCTGTTCTTCTTGTGCACCAGGGGCATGAAGCCGTTCTTGGCCAGTTCTGCTTCACGACGGTCGCTGATGGCGATTTCGGTCGGGCAGGTCATGTCCACGCCGCCATCGTCGGTCGGGAAGGTGTGCACCGGCAGCCCTTCGACCGCGCCACCGGACTCGATGCCGCGGATCTGCGAACACCAGCCGTAGTGCTTGAACGAGCGGTTGATGTTCACCGCCATGGCGTAGGCGGCGTTGGCCCAGGTGAAGTCCTTGCTGCCGACGCCGTCGGTGGTTTCCTCGAAGTCGAAGTCTTCCACCGGGTTGGTCTTGGCGCCGTAGGGCGCGCGGGCGAGGAAGCGCGGCATGGCCAGGCCCACGTAGCGCGAGTCTTCCGAGGCGCGGAAGCTGCGCCAGGCGGCGTGCTCGGGGGTCTGGAAGATCTTGGTCAGGTCGCGCGGGTTGGCCAGCTCCTGCCAGGATTCCATCAGCATCACGCTGGGGTCGGCGGCGGTGATCAGCGGGCAGTGGGCGGCGGCGCTGACCTTGGCCATCTGGCTCAGCAGCTCGACGTCCGGGGCGCTGTTGTTGAAGTAGTAGTCGGCGACGAACGCGCCGTATGGCTCGCCGCCGAACTGGCCGTATTCCTCTTCGTAGAGCTTCTTGAAGATCGGGCTCTGGTCCCAGGCCACGCCCTTGAACTTGCGCAGGGTGCGATGCACTTCGGCCTTGGAGATGTTCATCACGCGGATCTTCAGCGACTCGTCCGACTCGGTGTTGTTCACCAGGTAGTGCAGGCCGCGCCAGGCGCTTTCCACGCCCTGGAATTCCTCGTGATGGAGGATGTGGTTGATCTGCTCGGAGAGCTTGCGGTCGAGCTCGGCGATCATGCCTTCGACGGTGCCAAGCACGTCGCCGGTGATCAGCCGGGTGCCTTGCAGGGCCTGCTCGGCCAGGGTGCGCACGGCGTTCTCGACGGCGTCGCGGGCCTTGTCGGTCTTGGGCTTGAACTCTTTTTGCAAGAGGCTGGCGAAGTCATCGAGGTCGACTTCGCGGGCCGCTGCGGGGGCCGTTGCCTCATGGGCTTGTGGGGTGGACATTGCAGCATCCCTCGTTTTTTGGGCAAAAGGGTCTACCTGCCGGTGCCGCGAAGGCCCAGCCGGGTGTCAGGGTTCGATCAGGGGGTTGGGGTCAGTCGCTGCTGTCGGCAGTCGGCTTCGGGGCACTGCCCAGGGCCTGCAACAGCGCAGGGTCGGCGAGCACGCGGGCGAGCAGTTCCTCGGCGCCGACCTTGCCGTCCATGTAGGTCAGCAGGTTGGACAGCTGGTTGCGTGCGGTGAGCAGTGCATCCAGGGACGGCACCTTGCGCGCCACGGCGCCGGGGCTGAAGTCGTCCATGTTCTCGAAGGTGATCTCCACCGGCAGGTTGCCCTCGCCGGTAAGAGTGTTGGGCACCTGGAAGGCCACGCGCGGTTTCATCGACTTGAGGCGCTCGTCGAAGTTGTCGACGTCGACCTCCAGGAACTTGCGCTCGGCCACCGGCGGCAGCGGCTCGGCAGGCTTGCCGGAAAGGTCGGAGAACACGCCCATGACGAAGGGCAATTGCACGGTCTTCTCGGCGCCGTAGATCTCCACGTCGTATTCGATCTGCACCCGTGGGGCGCGGTTGCGGGCGATGAACTTCTGGCTGTTTTCTGCCACGGGACTGCTCCTGTGCTGGGTTAACGGGGTGTGTCGATCAGTCGTCGCTGCGCGGGTCGCCGCGCACGCCACTGACCATGGCCATCTGCGCCAGGCCATCGGGGGCCAGGTCTTGCAGCAATTCGATGAAGTTCAGATCCAGCAGTTTGCGGGCACGCTGCAACAGCAGCGGCACCGGGCTGCCGGGTTCGTGTACGGCGAAGTAGGCGCACAGTCGATCCAGGGTCTGGCGCACGTCCTCGCGGCTGGCGATCTCGCCACGCGGGCTGGCACCGGTGGTGCGGGCCTGTGGTGTGACGGCCTGCGGTGTGTCGACGGGCGTGGCGGGCAGTCGCTGGCGCAGTACCTCGGCAGCGCGGCGCAGCGCCGTGGACAACGCGCTGAGGTCGATGGCGCTGGTGAAACCGACGTGCTCGGTCAGCAGCGACTCGATGCGTTGGCTGCTGTGGCAGGCATGCTCCAGGGTGGCCAGGGTGTCGGCAAGGTGCTCGGGGGCGGCTTGCTGGAAGACCGCCTCGATCATGGCCAGGGACGGGCTTTGCGAATCGGACGTGGCACTGGCTTCACCGTTGGCCAGGTCGATGTCGCGCAGGCTGACGCTACCCAGCGGCGCGGCATCGACCAGCGGCGTGGTGCGCAGGTCGTGCAACAGGCCGGCGGTTTCACAGAGGCTGGCCAAGGTGTTCACGCGCAGTTGCGGGTCGTGGTCGTCTTCCGGGTCCAGTTGCGGGTGCAGGTGGGCCCACTGGTCGGCAAGCAGGGTTTCGATCAGTGCCAGGCCTGCGGCCAGACCAGGGAAGCCGTTGAGGTTGAGCTCGGCGCGGGTCAGGTGCGCGGCCAGGCGCAGGTCTCGGCTGCGCTGGGCCAGGGCCAGGGCCAGGTGGTGCACGCGTTTCCAGTCGGCGGCGGTGGCTTGGGTCAGGGTGCTGCCATATTCGACTTCCGGCTTGCCCTGGACCTCTTCCTCGAGGGCCAGGTAGTCGGCATCGTATTCCAGGCTTTCGCCACAGGGGGCGTCGGCGGTCAGCGGTTCGGCCAAATGGTTAAGGTACATCGAAGGACCCCATCGGAATGCGTGTTCTGAGGGGATAACAGGTGGGGGGTGGGGATTATTCCGGGGGGTGGGAAATTATTTTTTTGGGGCTGTGATGGCCCTATCGCGGGACAAGTCGGGGCGCCGAACCGCCGCTCCTACAGATACCCCACCGCTCCCAGATCAAGCGGTGAACCTGTGGGAGCGGCGGTTCGGCGCCCCGACTTGTCCCGCAATAGGGCCACCACAGGCACCGCAACTGGCGAGCTACTGCCCTGCGATCTCCCGCATCCGGCGCCGATGCGATTCGGCATAGGCCGCCCCGCGTGCCTGCAACAGCGGGTCGTCCGAGGGGGTGATGCCAGGTGGCAATATCAATGGGTTGAAATCGATGTCGCGGCACGGGCCGTCCATCTGCGGCTGCTGGGCGTCGATCACCAGCACCCCGGCATCGATCTCCTGGTGACCTGGTTGAGTCCACAACTGCGTGGCATCGTTGACCGGGTCGCCCGGCAACGCCGGGGTGAGGATCAGGTGCCAGCGCAGCGGCCTCTCGGCCAGGCGCGAGGCCAGGCCATAGGACAACATGTCGGGGTCGTTCTGCGCGATCTGCTCATCGCTGAGCGGCGCATAGGGCGTTTCTGGCTGCAGACGCCAGCGCACCAGGTGCTCTTGCCCGTCTGCGGCATTGAAGCGAAAGGCGTTGACGCTGAAGTACGCCGCGTTGTCGAACCCCGTCGATGGCCGGTGCGCAGCCATCCAGTCCTCGAAGGCCTGGCTCTCGGGATGGTCGCGACGAAAATGCCGAATGCGCGCCTCACGACCGTCGGTCGGCACCGAGGCCTGCAATTGCTCCAGCAACGCCTCGGGGGTGCGCACGAAGAACACTGGGCTTGAATTGAGTGCCATGCGCCAGGTTTCCCCACCGTTGCTGATGTCCAGCGCCAGGCTGCGCATGCCCCCTTGGGTATCGTTGACCGACGGGTTGCCACCGACCACCGAGAAGCGCCCTGTCACGGGGTAACTGCCAGTGCGCAACAACCCGGTGTTTGCCAGTGCGACACCCTGGCCGTTGCTGTCGAAGCGACCGCTGACGCACAGGCCCTTGGCGTGATTGCGGCGAAAGCCCGGCTGCGGGCCGGATACGGCTTCGAACGCATCGACCATGTGGGCAGCGCCGGCAGGAGAGGATAACGATGAGGGGGCTGCCCAGCCATTGCGCTCGACGAGCAGTGCACAGCCAAGGCCGGCGGACAGTGTCAGGAACAGGGCAAGGAGGACGTGGCGGGGGTGCTGAGCAGGCATTCAGGCGATCCAAGAATCCGGTCGCCCGTCACCAGGGTCCTTATTGGCGGATATCGGCGAACCACAACGGCGATGGCAGGCTGGCATTGGCCGTATACAACTGGCCCGAACTGCGGTCCGCGACCACGCGCGCCACGGCATCGAGGTCGACGCCGTCCGGGGCGCCGATCAGCGCGTAGCCTAGCTGAGACTGACGCCAGACCACAACATCCATGCCAGCGACGTTCAACTGTGCGATGGACTGGTCGGGCTTGGGCTCCTTCATCACGCACAGGGCTACCGGATCGCCCTGCTGCGGCAGGTACACCAGCTGGATCAGCGCCTTGTTGTTGAAGCGCAGGCGCTGCACGCGCTTGAAGGTCAGGCCAGCGGCACTGAGGTCTGGCACACGTAACTCGAGGCCGTCGATCTGGCGGATGTCGGCAAGGGTCTTGCGCACATCGTCGGTGTCAGGTGTGACGTAGTTCACCGTGTCGCGGGTGTACAGTTGCTGGTAGCTGGCAGCCTGCATCACCCAGGGCGAGGCCTGGACCTGGGCGACGCTGGGCGCCTGCAGCGCGCGGTCGGTGTTCAGCGCACCACCGATGAAACCCGCCTGCAGCACCAGGCCGTAGCACACCGCACCGGTGGCGAAGGCCACGGCCAGCCAACCGAACCTGGGGCGACCGAACAGACGGGTGAGCAGGCTTTCAGGCTCGGCTGCCGGACGCGAGGGCGCCGCGCTGGCCGGGGCGGCGTGCCGGGCGATCAACGCATCGACGTTGTGCACCAGGCTGTCAGGGACCGGGGGCAGTGCCTGGCGGGCGAAGGCCTCGGCGTATGGCAGGGCAGACGACATCAACAGCGCGACACGCTCGGCCACTTCGGGCGAAGCGTTCATGAGCTGCTCGATTTCCTCGCACTGTTGCGGCGACAATTCGCCGTCAACATAGGCCATCAGCAGGGCATCATCCGCGACGGTGGTGGTCAATTCCCGGTCTCCGTTATTCATGGTACTTCGCACTTCTGTTACGGCATCGTTGCGGCCTTGTGGGCCGACCTGCGAGCGAAGGGGTAGTCAGCTCGCCATCATATTAATATCACTGAAACAGCCGCAAGCAGCTTTACCTAGCGCTGACAAGTCGGCAAATGCGACACAGCCAGCATTATAAATCGATTTTGAAACGCACTCGGATAGGTTTTTAGCGTAGGTGGTGGCACAATCCGCGCAGTGTATCGGCTCAGCGACAATGAAGTCCAAGACATGCGAGGGAATCCGCCGGCCGGAGCGTACGGCGGCCGCATGAGAAGCAACTGACTTCCAGTCCACCCAGTACAAGAACGAGGAACTATGTCGATCACCGGTGCCGACCTCCCTGCACTGCTTCCTGGCATGTTGCCGCGCCTGTGGGCCTTTGCCCTGCGCCTCTCGGGCGACCGGCACGACGCTGAAGACCTGGTCCAGCTCGCCTGCGTGCGCGCCCTCGAACGTACCCACCAACTGCGGCCGGACACTGCCCCGCTGAGCTGGATGTTCGCCATCGTGCATACCACCTGGATCAACGAGGTGCGCTCGCGCAACGTGCGCAGCCGCTCGCGCTCGGAGTGGAACGACAGCGTCATCGAGTCGGTGACCGACCCTGCCGCGCCCACCCCGGAAACCGATCTGATGCACCAGCAGATCCTCACGGCAGTGAACAGCCTGCCCGAGGGCCAGCGCGAAGTGATGCTGCTGGTGGCGGTGGAGCGCTTCAGCTACAAGGAAGCCGCCGACATCCTGGAGGTGCCTATCGGCACGGTCATGAGTCGGCTGTCCCGCGCCAGGCAAACGATTGGCACGCTGCTCAATGCCCCCCCCAAGCCCTCGGCGCCTGGCCGCGACCTGCTGCGCACCTGAACCTTCGTACGCATTGCCAGGCACTTGCATACGCCCTCCTGGGAAACTGCTCGGCAACTTTCGGCCTGTTGATTTTTCATACAGTGCGCCGAAGCCATTATTTTTACAAGTGAAGGGAACTCATCTTGTTATTTATCGTCCTTGTTTCATGAGCTCATACTTTCAGGCAATAAAAACGCCCATAACACTTATCTCACGCCGTTTATTCCATAGCTTTTTCTGTTTTTTTTAATTACCAATTTTAGTTGGACTCTCGCGCTCAGCCCTTTCTATTCTTGCCCCGCCGGAACAACTTTCAGGTTCCCGCCACCCCGCTTTCCTGTCATTGAATTGAAGAGGCAAACATGAAACGACACCTCTGGCTCGCCCTGCTGGGCACCCTGTCCCTCGGCGCCCACGCCGCTACCCTTGATGTACCGGTCAACCTGGTCAGCGCCGATGGCAAAGCACAGCCCATCGGTCAGGTCAGCATCAGCGAGTCGGCCTACGGGCTGATCTTCACCCCCAAGCTGAACAGCCTGCCCGCAGGCGTGCATGGTTTCCACGTGCATGAGAACGGCAGCTGTGCGCCAGGCATGAAAGATGGCAAGGCAGTGGCGGCGCTGGCCGCGGGCGGGCACTTCGACCCGGCCAAGACCGGCAAGCACCTGGGCCCCTATGGCAATGGCCATCTGGGTGACCTGCCGGCGCTCTATGTGAACGCCGACGGCACCTCCACCTATCCGGTCCTGGCGCCGCGCCTGAAGACGATTTCCGAAATCAAGGGCCACGCCTTGATGATCCATGCCGGTGGCGACAACCACGCCGACATGCCCATGCCACTGGGCGGTGGCGGCGACCGCGTGGCCTGCGGCGTGATCTGAACCAGGCAGGCCGGGCGTCAGTAATCGCCGCGCTTGTGCAACGCCCAGCGCCCGGCCAGCACGGTCACGTCGGCAAGGGGGCATGTCCAGTGCCTGACACCGGCTGAGCCGATGCCAGGCACCGCTCGCAGTCAGGCCGCCAATCGCCCTTGGGCAATCGCCTCCGACGCTGCCAGCATCGCTCGCAGCAACACTGCACAACCCGCCGCCAGATCCTCGGGCGTGGCGTTCTCGATCTCGTTGTGGCTGATGCCGTTCTCGCACGGCACGAAAATCATGCCTGCCGGGCCCAGCTCGGCCAGGAAGATCGCATCGTGCCCTGCCCCGCTGACGATATCCATGTGCGCCAAGCCAAGGCTCTTGGCCGACTCACGCACGGCATCGACACAGTTGCGGTCGAAATACAGCGCCGGGAAATCCGCCGTTGGCGTCAGCTCGAAACTCAGCCCGTGTTTGGCACACGTGCTGTCGATCACTTCACGCACCTCGGCGATCATCGAATCGAGCCGATCTCCCTCAAGGTGACGGAAGTCCAGGGTCATGCGTACCTCACCCGGAATCACGTTGCGCGACCCCGGATACGCCTGCAGGCAACCGACCGTGCCACAGGCATGTGGCTGATGCCCCAGTGCGGTGCGGTTGACGGCCTCGACCACGGCCGCGGCGCCGACCAGGGCATCCTTGCGCAGGTGCATCGGCGTCGGTCCGGCGTGCGCCTCGACGCCGCGCAGGCTCAGGTCGAACCACTTCTGGCCGAGGGCGCCGAGCACCACGCCGATGGTCTTGCCTTGATCCTCCAGAATCGGCCCCTGCTCGATATGCGCCTCGAAATACGCCCCGACCGGATGCCCCAGCACGACCCTCGGGCCGGCATAACCGATGGCCTGCAGCGCCTCACCGACGCTGGTCCCCTGGGCGTCGCGCTTGGCCAGCGTCTCTTCGAGGGTGAACTTGCCGGCGAACACCCCCGATCCCATCATGCACGGCGGGAAACGCGAGCCTTCCTCATTGGTCCACACCACCACCTCAAGCGGCGCTTCGGTTTCCACGCCGAGGTCATTCAGGGTACGGATCACCTCCAGGCCGGCCATCACCCCGAAGCAGCCATCGAACTTGCCGCCAGTGGGCTGCGTGTCGATGTGGCTGCCGGTCATCACCGGTGGCAGCTTGGGGTTGCGTCCGGGACGCCGGGCGAACATGTTGCCGATCGCATCGACGCTGACACTGCAACCTGCGGCCTCGCACCACTGCCGGAACAGGTCGCGGGCCTGGCGGTCCAGGTCAGTCAGCGCCAATCGGCAGACCCCGCCCTTGGGCGTGGCGCCCAGGCGCGCGAGGTCCATCAGCGATTGCCACAGGCGCGCGCTGTCGACATGGCGGTCGGTGGAGTGCAGCACTTCCTTGATCGGTTTCATCGGGACTCTCCTCAGGCGATTTCTTGTTCTGGTGATTCGGCTGTAGCGGCCAGCCAGATTCAGGGTGATGGTTTGACCAGGCGCGCCGTTCCACGCACCGCGACTCGGCCCAGGACGTAGTACAGCCCCGCCCCCAGCAGCGAACCGGTAAACCAGCCATAGTCGTAGAACCAACTGAAGCTGCTGTTGCCGATCGACATCACGGTCAGCGCCACCGGCACCGCGAACGCCAGGAACCCGACCCAGTTCCAGGCCGGGTACACGTCATCGCGGTACAACCCGGCAAGGTCCAGTTGCTGGCGGCGGATCAGGAAGTAGTCCACCACCATGATCCCGGCAATCGGCCCGAGCAGGCTCGAATAACCCAGTAGCCAGTTGGAATACACGCTCTCAAGGCTCAGGTCGGAAACGATCCAGCCAAGCTTTTTCAGCAATTCGTGCCCCATCAGCGCCAGGCCGATGAACCCGGTCAACCACACCGCGCGGCTGCGCCCGATCAGGCGTGGGGCGATGTTCTGGAAGTCATTGGTCGGTGAGACGATGTTCGCCGCCGTGTTGGTCGACAGCGTGGCGATGATGATCAGCGCCATGGCCAGCGCCACCCAGCCGGGGCTCTGGATACGTCCGATCAGGCTCACCGGGTCCGAGACCGTTTCGCCCACCAGCGATGCCGAGGCGGCGGTCATGATCACGCCCAGGGCAGCGAACAGGAACATGGTCAGCGGCAGGCCAAAGATCTGGCCGAGGATCTGGTCCTTCTGGCTTTTGGCGTAGCGGCTGAAGTCGGGAATATTCAACGACAGCGTGGCCCAGAACCCGACCATTGCCGTCAGCCCCGCGCAGAAATAGCCGACCACGCTGGCCCCCTCCGGGCGCTTGGGCGGCTGGGCCAGCAGTTCGCTCATCGACATGTGCGGCAGCGCCCAGAAGAGCAGGCCTACGCCCACCGCCACCAGCAGCGGTGCCGACAGGGTCTCCAGCCATTTGATCGACTCCGAGCCGCGCAGCACCACCCACAGGTTGAGCAGCCAGAACAGCATGAAGCCGATCACCTCGCCGGTTCCGCCCAGGCTCTTCCAGCCGTCGAACAGCGACCCCAGGAACAGGTGGATGGCAAGGCCGCCGAACATCGTCTGGATACCGAACCAGCCGCAAGCCACCACCGCGCGGATCAGGCACGGCACGTTGGAGCCGAGAATGCCGAACGAGGCGCGCAGCAGCACCGGAAAGGGAATGCCGTACTTGGTGCCGGGGAAGGCGTTGAGGGTCAGCGGTATCAGCACGATGAGGTTGGCCAGCAAGATCGCCAGCAGCGCCTCGCCGACGCTCAGCCCAAAGTAGGCGGTCAGGACCCCGCCGAGGGTGTAGGTAGGGACGCAGATGGACATGCCGACCCACAAGGCGGTGATGTGCCATTTGTTCCAGGTACGCTGGTGCACCCTGGTCGGTGCGATGTCGTGGTTGTAGCGAGGGCTGTCGAGGACATCAGTGCCTTCGGACAGCTCGTACAGCCCGTGCTGCTCGATCACTTGCGATCTGCTCTGTTGCATGGGGCCTTCTCCAGATTGTTCTAGTTATTCGCTCATCGGCTGAATCGATGGCCGGAGTTACACACCTCACCAGTACTGCACCTCCGGTCCGGCCTGGCGGTTGTGGCCGCACTCAAATTGCGTGCCGGATTGGCCCGGGCCAACCCTGCCGGCCACCGCCGACTGGAGGTAATTCACTGATTTGCAAGGCATTGATTAGCGCCAGGGAAAAGTACGGTCATGCCCTGCCCTGCCGTCTTGCTGGTGGCGGCCCGCCCTGGCCTGCGCACTCGGTTTCAATCTGGTGCAGCCTGGTTTTTGCGTGGCGTGGTTCGCGCCGGCACGCCAGGTTTCAAACGGCTGATTTCGCATGGAAAATCTTGACCAAATCTGCTTCTTGTCAAGTGCGTCAAAATGGTGAGCAGCCTGTCCATTTTGGTGATTTATAAAGAAAACACTTATATTTCAGTAAGTTATAAAAGTAATAAGCTCATAAAATTTTTTCTTGATCAATCCTTGATCAGCATCTAGATTCCAATCTTGTCAGCGCTGACAGGATTGCAACGCAGCCTCCAGCCGCTGGCTCAAAACAATTTCAAGAACCGGCAAAACGACCGGTCAGCCTGCGAGGAAGACGGTATGCCCCTGTTGATCCGTGGCGCCACCGTGGTCACCCACGAAGAAAGCTATCCCGCCGATGTCCTGTGTGCCGATGGCCTGATCCGCGCCATTGGCAAAGACCTCGAAGTGCCCAGCGGTTGCCAGGTCCTGGACGGCAGCGGCCAGTACCTGATGCCAGGGGGCATCGACCCGCACACCCACATGCAGTTGCCATTCATGGGCACTGTGGCCAGCGAGGACTTCTTCAGCGGCACCGCCGCAGGCCTGGCCGGCGGCACCACCTCCATCATCGACTTCGTCATCCCCAATCCGCAGCAGTCCCTGCTGGAGGCCTTCCACACCTGGCGCGGCTGGGCGCAGAAGTCGGCCAGTGACTATGGTTTTCACGTCGCAATCACCTGGTGGAGCGAGCAGGTCGCCCAGGAGATGGGCGAGCTCGTCGCCCATCACGGTGTGAACAGCTTCAAGCACTTCATGGCCTACAAGAACGCGATCATGGCCGCCGACGACACCCTGGTCGCCAGCTTCGAGCGCTGTCTGCAGCTGGGCGCGGTGCCCACCGTGCATGCGGAGAACGGCGAGCTGGTGTACCACCTGCAGAAGAAACTGCTGGCCCAGGGCATCACCGGCCCCGAGGCCCATCCGCTGTCGCGTCCGGCGCAGGTCGAGGGCGAGGCGGCCAGCCGCGCCATCCGTATAGCCGAAACGCTGGGCACCCCGCTGTACCTGGTGCACATCTCCAGCAAGGAAGCACTGGATGAGATCACCTACGCCCGGGCCAAGGGCCAGCCGGTGTATGGCGAGGTACTGCCGGGGCACCTGCTGATCGACGACAGCGTCTATTGCAACCCCGACTGGTCCACCGCCGCCGGCTATGTGATGAGCCCGCCATTCCGTCCCCGCGAACACCAGGAAGCCCTGTGGCGCGGCTTGCAATCGGGCAGCCTGCACACCACCGCCACCGACCATTGCTGCTTCTGCGCCGAGCAGAAAGCCATGGGCCGTGATGATTTCAGCCGCATCCCCAACGGCACCGCCGGCATCGAGGACCGCATGGCGGTGCTGTGGGACGCCGGCGTGAACAGCGGGCGCTTGTCGATGTATGAGTTCGTGGCGCTGACCTCGACCAACACGGCCAAGATCTTCAACCTGTTCCCGCGCAAGGGGGCGATCCGTGTGGGAGCCGACGCCGACCTGGTGCTCTGGGATCCGCAGGGCACACGCACGATTTCTGCCAGCACCCATCACCAGAAGGTCGACTTCAACATCTTCGAAGGTCGCACGGTGCGCGGCATTCCCAGCCACACCATCAGCCAGGGGCGAGTGCTCTGGGCCGATGGCGACCTGCGCGCCGAGCCGGGCGCGGGACGCTATGTGGAAAGGCCCGCCTACCCCTCGGTGTACGAGGTCCTCGGGCGACGGGCCGAGCAGCAGCGGCCGATACCGGTCAGCCGCTGAGCAGCCCATAACAGCCGGGGGCCGCAGCGCCTCCGGCGATAACAATCCAGAGACACCTGTTGACTGCCATCCCGAAACGGACGGGCGAGGAACCGCCGCCTGCCCCCATAAAAAAGAGAGAGGCTACAACCGTGATCGACACCCTGAACCACTTGCCGCGCCCGAGGGCCAGCGCCGAGCAGCTCGCCGACGCCTTCACCGACCTCGCCCCTCCCCTGACCGCACGCCAGGCCGCCGTGGAAAGCGCGCGCTGCCTGTACTGCTACGACGCCCCCTGTGTGAATGCATGCCCGAGCGAAATCGACATCCCTTCGTTCATCCACCGCATCAGTGATGAAAACCTGCAGGGCGCCGCCGAGCGGATCCTGTCGGCGAACATCCTCGGTGGTAGCTGTGCCCGCGTATGCCCGACCGAAATCCTCTGCCAGCAAGCCTGCGTACGCAACAACGCCCAGGAGTGCGCGCCGGTGCTGATCGGCCAGTTGCAACGCTATGCCCTGGACAACGCCGGTTTCAGCGAACACCCCTTCAAGCGCTCGCCCAGCACCGGCAAGCGCATCGCAGTGGTCGGTGCCGGCCCCGCCGGGCTGTCCTGTGCACATCGCCTGGCCTTGCATGGTCATGACGTGGTGGTCTTCGAGGCGCAGGAAAAGGCTGGCGGCCTCAACGAATACGGCATCGCCCGCTACAAGCTGGTCGACGACTACGCCCAGCGTGAAGTGGAGTTCCTGCTCGGCATCGGCGGCATCGAGCTCCGCCATGGCCAACGCCTGGGTGACAACCTCACCCTCGGCGAGCTGCGTGACCAGTACGACGCGGTATTCCTGGGCCTTGGCCTGAATGCCGTGCGCCAGCTCGGCCTGCCGGGCGAAGAGGCCCCTGGCGTGCTGGCCGCCACCGACTACATCCGTGAACTGCGCCAGGCCGACGACCTCAGCCAACTGCCGCTGGCCGACCGCTGCCTGGTGATCGGCGCGGGCAATACCGCCATCGACATGGCGGTGCAGATGAGCCGCCTGGGTGCGCGCGAGGTCAACCTCGTCTACCGCCGCGGCGCCGCCGACATGGGCGCCACCGGCCACGAGCAGGACATCGCCAAGGCCAACCAGGTGCGCCTGCATACCTGGGCGCGGCCCGATGCGGTGCTGCTGGATGAGCAGGGCCGGGTGAAGGGGATGCGCTTCGTCCGCACCGAACAGGTCGAAGGAAAACTGGCCGATACCGGCGAAACCTTCGAGCTGCCCGCCGACGCGATCTTCAAGGCCATCGGTCAGTGCTTCGACGAAGCAGGGCTCAAGGACCCGGTGGCGGCGCAACTGGCGCGCGATGGCGAACGCATCCGCGTCGACGAGCAGATGCGCACCAGCTTGCCTGGCGTCTACGCCGGTGGCGACTGCACCGCCCTGGGCCAGGACCTCACCGTCCAGGCCGTGCAACATGGCAAGCTGGCCGCCGAAGCCATCCATGCCCAACTCATGCTCAATGTGGAGGCAGCGTAAATGGCCGATCTGTCCATCGAATTCGCCGGTATCAAGGCACCCAACCCTTTCTGGCTGGCGTCCGCGCCACCGACCGACAAAGCCTACAACGTGGTTCGCGCCTTCGAGGCGGGCTGGGGTGGCGTGGTCTGGAAAACCCTCGGCGAGGACCCGGCGGCGGTCAACGTGTCGTCGCGCTATTCGGCGCACTTCGGCGCCAACCGCCAGGTGCAGGGCATCAACAACATCGAGCTGATCACCGACCGCTCGCTGGAGATCAACCTGCGTGAAATCACCCAGGTGAAGAAGGATTGGCCCGACCGGGCGCTGGTGGTGTCGTTGATGGTGCCGTGCGTCGAGGAGTCGTGGAAGTTCATCCTGCCGCTGGTCGAAGCCACCGGCGCCGATGGCATCGAGCTGAACTTCGGCTGCCCCCACGGCATGCCCGAGCGCGGCATGGGCGCGGCGGTCGGCCAGGTGCCGGAATACGTGGAAATGGTCACCCGCTGGTGCAAGACGTATTGCTCACTGCCGGTGATCGTCAAGCTCACGCCCAACATCACCGACATCCGCCAATCGGCCCGCGCCGCACATCGAGGCGGCGCCGATGCCGTGTCGCTGATCAACACCATCAACTCGATCACCAGTGTCGACCTGGACCGCATGGTCGCCCACCCCATCGTCGGTGACCAGAGCACCCACGGCGGTTACTGCGGCTCGGCGGTCAAACCGATCGCGCTGAACATGGTCGCCGAGATTGCGCGCGATCCTGAAACCCGTGGCCTGCCGATCTGTGGTATCGGTGGTATCGGCAACTGGCGCGATGCCGCGGAATTCATCGCACTGGGCAGCGGTGCGGTGCAGGTGTGCACGGCGGCGATGTTGCACGGTTTTCGCATCGTCGAAGACATGAAAGATGGCCTGGCGCGCTGGATGGACCAGCACGGACACCGCACCCTGGAAGCCTTCCGCGGCCAGGCCGTACCGCACACCACCGACTGGAAGTACCTGGACATCAACTACAAGTCGGTGGCGCATATCGACCAGGATGCCTGCATCGGCTGCGGACGCTGCCACATCGCCTGCGAAGACACCTCGCACCAGGCCATCGCCAACACCCTGCAGGCCGATGGGACGCACGTCTACAGCGTGATCGAGGCCGAATGCGTGGGTTGCAACCTGTGCCAGATCACCTGCCCGGTTGAAAACTGCATCGACATGGTGGCGCAAGAGACCGGCAAGCCGTACCTGAACTGGACCCAGGATCCGCGCAACCCCTATCGTGAAGCGAGCTGACCCGTAGGAGCGGGCTTGCCCGCGAACGGGGCGCCGAACCGCCGCTTACACGATCGCCCGCCGGGGTTGTCATGCACCCCGGCAGGCTCAAGGCTCCAGCCCGATGCCCCGCAGAATCACGCTGGTCACCGTCTGCACCGCCCGCTCGAACGCCATGTCCGACAGCGGCTGCCCATCATTGAGCAAAGCCACCTGATAACCGAAATCGGCGTAATGCTGGGTCGAAGCCCAGATCATGTAGAGCAGCGCCGACGGCTCGACCGGGAGGATACGCCCCTCCTCCACCCACCGCCGGATCTTGGCTTCCTTCAACTGCGCCCAAGGCACCAGCGAATCGTCCAGGCTGCCTCCCAGCAGCGGCGCGCCATGGAGGATTTCCTCGGCCCAGACCTTCGAGCCCAGCGGCCGCGAGCGCGAGTGCCCCATCTTGGCGCGGATATAGCTGGTCAGCACGACGCGCGGGTCGTCGAAGCGTTCGAAACAGAGGGCATCCTGCTTCCAGACGTCCAGCAGATCCTGCAGTACCGCTCGATAGAGTTCGTCCTTGGTACTGAAGTAGTAATGCAGGTTGGAACGCGGCAACTGCGCACGCTCGGCGATGTCGCCCATGGAGGTGACGCCGTAGCCCTGTTCGGCGAACACCTGCTCGGCTGCCTGGAGGATCTTCTCGATATTGCGACGGCGGATCTCGATCTTGTGGTTGGCCATAGGGCGTCCGAAGCGGCTGGAACCTGTCAAGGCTAACACGCAGGCGCCAGCACTGCGCTCTACTGTGCTTCCTCTGACAGTTGTAGCGTCACAACTGCGCACCCGATCTGGAACCCCTGCCCATGCGTCCAACCCTTCCACTTTCGTTACTGGCCCTGTTGGTCAGCACCGCCACCCATGCCGCCGAGCGCATCGAGCTCGAACAGGTGCTGATCCAGGACCGCCAGCAATCCGAGCAGGAGGCCGCCGCCGAACGATTGCGCGAGATCCCCGGCGCCAGCAACCTGGTGGATATGGAAACCGTCGGCCAGGGACGCGTGGCCAGCAACCAGGATGTCCTGGCCTACCAGCCAGGCGTGTTCGCCCAGTCGGCGGGCAACGACGGGATCAAGCTGTCGATCCGGGGCTCGGGTATCAACCGCGCGCCTGGCGCCCATGGCTCGGGGGTCTACACGATGTTCGACGGCTTGCCGCTGACCGGCCCCGGCGGAACGCCCTACGAGCTGTTCGAACCCTTGTGGCTGAGCCGCGCCGAGGTGCTGCGCGGTGCCAACGGCTTCGACCAGGGCGCCCTGGCTCTGGGCGGTGCGATCAACTACGTGACCCACACCGGCCATGACGCCGCCCCCCTGCAACTGCGCTATGAGGTCGGCAGCCACGGCTACCAGCGCCGGCACATCAGCTCTGGCCAGGTGCTGGGCAACCTCGACTACTACGTGGCGCTGACCGACGCCGAGTACGACGGCTACCAGCGACACAGCAGCGGCAGTGCCAAGGGCATCGCCGCCAATGTCGGCTATCGCTTCAACCCGAATCTGGAAACACGCTTCTACCTGCGCTACCGGGAAACCGAGAACGATCTGGCCGGGCGCCTGACCAAGGAGCAGATCAAGCACCACCCGCGCGCCGCCAACCCAGCCTACCTCGCCCGCGATGACAGCCGTCCCCAGCCCGGCAGCACCTGGGTGGGCAACAAGACCACCTTCTTCCTCGACGACGACTCACGCCTGGAGGCCGGGCTGGTCTACCACGACTACCCGATGGACCTGCGCGAAGGCCCGATGCGCCTGAAGGTGGCCTACACCGATGTCAGCGGCACGCTCAACTACCTGCGTCGCGACACCTTGTTCGGCCACGAGAGCAAGACCACCGTTGGCTGGCGCACCACCAAGCACCTGCCCAACAGCGGCGCCTCGCAGTTCGCCCGCAATGGCGATGTGTTCGGCCCGCGCAGCCGCGACTTCAGCTACCAGGGCTCGGACACCGTGCTGCACCTGGGCAACGATCTGGAGCTGGTCCCCAACCTGTGGCTGACCACGGGCCTTGCCATGATCTACACCCGCCGCGAAAGTGCTGTCACCTTCCCCGCCAACGGCGGCAAGGTCAGCCAGCACGACTGGGACTACGCACCACGCCTGGGCCTGCGCTACGACATCGATCCGCAGACCCAGGTCTACGGCAACCTCAGTCGCTCCGTCGAACCACCGCACCCCTGGTCGTTGATCTGGAGTTCGACCGTTGCAACGCAACCGATCGAGATGCAGAACCAGACGGCCACCATCCTGGAGCTGGGGGCCCGCGGCGACTCGGTGCTGGGGCGCTGGGACCTGGCCTGGTACTACTCGCAGGTGCGTCACGAGCTGCTGGCAGTGGAAATCGTGCCGGGCCAGCCGTTCAAGGAGTTCAACGCCAGCGCCACCGTGCATCAGGGCATCGAAGCCGGCCTGGACAGCACGCTGTGGGAGCAGCCGGGCAGTGGCAAGCTGTCGCTGCGCCAGGCCTATACCTTCAGCGACTTCCATTACCGCGACGATGACCGCTTCGGCGACAACCGCTTGCCGGGCATCCCCATGCATTACTACCAGGCCGAGCTACGTTACGACTGGCCGAGCGGTTTTTACGCCGGGGTGAACACGCAACTGGCCTCCAAGGTGCAGGTGGACTACGCCAACAGCTATCACGCCGATGCCTACGCCCTGCTGGGCGCGCGTCTGGGCTGGGATTCGCCCAAGCGCGACTGGCAGACCTGGCTCGACCTGCGCAACCTGACCAACAAGCGCTACGCCGCGACGGTGACACCAGGGTACGACGACGCCGGGCTGGATGCTGCGCGCTCGACGCCGGGAGAAGGGTTCGGAATGTATGCGGGGGTTTCGTACAGCTTCCGCTAGCGATTAGCCGGGGCAATTGAACATGCACCCCGCAGGAGCAGCATTACGCTGCTCCTGCCCTTGGGTAGATCGAGTCAGGACGGCAACTGCACCTGTGGCGTGGTCTCGGTGAAGATCGTCCAGCTGGAAATGAACAACGCGGCGATCAGCGGCCCGATCACGAAGCCGTTGAGGCCGAACACCGCCAGCCCGCCCAGGGTCGACACCAGGATCAGGTAGTCGGGCATGCGCGTATCCTTGCCCACCAGGATCGGGCGCAGCAGGTTGTCCACCAGCCCGATCACCAGCACGCCGAACGCCGTCAGCACGATGCCCTGCCACATCGCGCCGGTCAGCAGGAAATACACCGCAACCGGCCCCCAGACGATCCCGGCCCCCACCGCAGGCAACAGCGACAAGAACGCCATCAGCACCGCCCACACCAGCGCACTGGGAATATCCAGCACCCAGAAGATCAAGCCGCCCAGCGCCCCCTGGGTGATCGCCACCAACAGGTTGCCCTTCACCGTGGCCCGCACCACACGGTTGAACTTCAGCTGCAAGCGGCGCTTCTGCTGCTCGGGCAGCGGCACGGCCTGACGGACCTTGCGCGCCAGCTCCGGCCCTTCACGCAGGAAGAAGTACAGCAGGTAGAGCATGATGCCGAAGCTCACCAGGAAGTCGAAGGTGCCCTGGCCAAAACTGAAGGCCTGGCTGGCAAGGAACTGGCTACCCTGGGTCGCCCACTTGGTGATCTTGTCGCGCAAGCCGTCGAGGTTGCCCATGCCCATGCGGTCCAGGCCGTTCTGGGCAAAGTGCGGCAGCATGTCCTTGCCGCGCTCGATGTAGCCGGCGATATCCAGTTGGCCGCTCTCGATACGCTGGTACAGCGTGGCGCCCTCCTGAACCAGCAGGGCGCTGATGACGATCACCGGCAGGACCGCAATCAACAGGCAGACCGCCAGGGTCGCCCCGGCCGCCAGGTTGCGCCGACGGTTGAAGCGCAGCAGCAGGTTGCGCTGCAGCGGTGCGAACAGGATGCCCAGGATCACGGCCCAGAAGATCGCGCCGTAGTACGGCAGCAGTATCCAGAAGAATGCGATGGTGACCAGCGCCAGCAATACGGCCAGGGCTCTGTTCTGTAGAGCAGTTTGATTCATGGGCTTTCCTCGATTGTCCTGGACCTTAGTGCACAGCGTAGAGGCAAAAGTGCCATCAGCAGCGCTTGATCCAGGTCAATACCGCGTTCCGGGCCCGGTCGTAGCATCCGCACCTTTTGCCCCGGTGCCCCCATGAACCCTCTTGCCAAGCCCGAACTGCTGGCCCCCGCCGGCTCGTTGAAGACCCTGCGCTACGCCTTCGCCTATGGCGCCGATGCGGTCTACGCCGGCCAGCCGCGCTACAGCTTGCGGGTGCGCAACAACGAATTCGACCACGCCAACCTGGCCGTGGGCATCCAGGAAGCGCACGCCCTGGGCAAGCGCTTCTACGTGGTGGTCAACATCGCGCCGCACAACGCCAAGCTCAAGACCTTCCTCAAGGACCTGGCGCCCGTGATCGAGATGGCACCCGATGCGTTGATCATGTCCGACCCCGGGCTGATCATGCTGGTGCGCCAGCATTTCCCACAGATGCCCGTGCACCTGTCGGTGCAGGCCAACACAGTGAACTGGGCCAGCGTGCAGTTCTGGCAACAGCTGGGCCTGAGCCGGGTGATTCTGTCGCGCGAGCTGTCGCTGGAAGAGATTGGGGAAATCCGCCAGCAAGTACCTGACATGGAACTGGAGGTCTTCGTCCATGGCGCACTGTGCATGGCCTATTCCGGGCGCTGCCTGTTGTCGGGCTACCTGAACAAGCGCGACGCCAACCAGGGCAGCTGCACCAATGCCTGTCGCTGGAAGTACCAAGCGACCCCGGCAGGGGAAAACGCCACCGGCGACATCGTGCGTGAGTGCGAACCGACCTTGGGCATTGGCGCGCCCACCGAACAGGTGTTCCTGTTGCAGGAGGGCAACCGCCCTGGCGAAGAGATGCCGGCGTTCGAAGACGAACACGGCACCTACATCATGAACGCCAAGGATCTGCGCGCGGTACAGCACGTCGAGCGCCTGACCCGGATGGGCGTGCACTCGCTGAAGATCGAAGGACGGACCAAGTCGCACTTCTACTGCGCCCGTGCCGTGCAGTCCTACCGCCAGGCGATCGACGACGCCGTCGCCGGTCGGCCCTTCGATCGCAGCCTGATGGACAACCTCGAGTCCCTGGCCCAGCGCGGCTACACCGAAGGCTTCCTGCGCCGCCATGTGCACGACGAGTACCAGAACTACCAGCGCGGCAACTCGATCTCGGAGCGCCAACAGTTCGTTGGCGAACTGACGGGGCTGCGTATCGACGGGCTGGCCGAGGTGAAGGTGAAGAACCGCTTCGCACTGGGCGACACCCTCGAACTGATGACCCCTCGCGGCAACTACCACTTCGAGCTCGACCGGTTGGGTGATCGCCAAGGCCAGGCCATCGAGGTGGCTCCAGGCGACGGGCACCTGGTGTACCTGCCGATTCCGGAGCAGGTATCGCTCGAATTCGGGCTACTGATGCGCGACCTGCCTGTGCAGGAGGCCCTGGGCTGACAACGCTGTAATGACAGCCTCAGCTGACTGACAGGAACGGTGGTGGATCATCGGGCTATTCCAAGGCCGTTCGCAGGCAAGCCCAGGGCTACGAAAGGCGCGCCCGATCGCGACAAGGCCTCTACCCAAGCCCTGCCTGAGGCCCTTTATGCCCCACAGCCCCTCCCGTCGCACCTTCGTCAAAGGCCTCGGCGCCGCCACCGCAGTGGCCGGCCTGGGCCTCTGGCGCCCACTGGCCAGCGCCGTCGAAGGCCATCGCCCAGGCCAACCGCTGCAGGGTCAGGACTTCGAACTGGACGTTGGCCAGACTGCCGTCAACATCACCGGCCGCCCCCGCACTGCCCTCACCGTCAACGGCAGTTTGCCCGGCCCGCTGCTGCGCTGGCGCGAAGGTGACAGCGTGACCCTGCGCGTGCGCAACCGCCTGGCCGAACCCACCTCGATCCACTGGCACGGCATCATCCTGCCCGCCAACATGGACGGTGTTCCGGGCCTGAGCTTCGCCGGCATCGAACCTGGCGGCGACTACCTCTACCGCTTCACTCTGCGCCAGAGTGGCACCTACTGGTACCACAGCCATTCCGGGCTGCAAGAGCAGGCGGGGGTCTATGGGGCAATCGTCATCGAACCGCGCGAGGCCGAGCCACACGCCTACCAGCGCGACCATGTGCTGCTGTTCAGCGACTGGAGCGATCAGGCCCCCGAAGCACTGTTGGCAACGCTCAAGAAGCAGTCCGACGCCTTCAACTACCACAAGCTCACCGTGGGTGACTTCATCGAGGATGTCGCTCGCGACGGCTGGCGCAAGACCGTCGACGAGCGCCTGATGTGGGCCAGCATGCGCATGAGCCCCACCGACCTTGCCGACATCAGCGCGGCCACCTACAGCTACCTGCTCAACGGCCAGCCGCCGGACGGCAACTTCACCTGCCTGTTCCGCCGCGGCGAGACGGTACGCCTGCGCCTGATCAACGCCTCGGCCATGACCTACTTCGACTTCCGCATCCCCGGCCTGAAACTCACGGTGATCGCCGCAGACGGCCTACCCGTGGTGCCGGTGACGGTCGACGAACTGCGCATCGCCGTGGCCGAAACCTTCGACGTACTGGTCGAGCCGGGCGATGCGCCAGCCTACACGCTGTTCGCCCAGAGCATGGACCGCACCGGCTTTGCCCGTGGCACCCTGGCACATGCTCACGGCCAGCAGGCGCCCGTCCCCGCAACGGACCCACGCCCCCGCCTGACCTTGAACGACATGGGGCATGGCGGCATGGGCGGCACCGCAATGGCAGACATGCCTGGCATGGACCACGCCAGCATGGCCGGCATGGATCACGCGGCAATGGCCGCCATGCAGCCACACCCGGCCAGCGAGACTGACAACCCGCTGGTCGACATGCAGACCATGGCGCCCCGCCCAAACCTGGGCGACCCCGGTATCGGCCTGCGCGACAACGGCCGCCGGGTGCTGACCTACGCCGACCTGCGCAGCCGTTTCGAAGACCCCGACGGCCGCCCGCCTTCACGCGATATCGAACTGCACCTGACCGGCCACATGGAGCGCTTTGCCTGGTCATTCGACGGCGTGAAGTTCAGCGACGCCCAGCCGCTGCGACTTACCTATGGCGAGCGGGTGCGCATCACCCTGGTCAACGACACCATGATGGCCCATCCCATTCACCTGCATGGCATGTGGAGCGACCTGGAGGATGAACAGGGCAACTTCATGGTGCGCAAGCACACCCTCGATATCCCGCCCGGCACTCGCCGCAGCTACCGGGTCAGTGCCGACGCCCTGGGCCGCTGGGCCTACCACTGCCACCTGCTCTACCACATGGAGACCGGCATGTTCCGCGAGGTACGGGTCGATGAATGAGCTCAACAGCCGCTGGATCCTGACCAGCATCACACTGCTGGTGCTACTGGCCAGCGAAGAGGCGCGCGCGCAGCAGAACCCGACCCAGCCCAGCACGGCGTTGCCGGTCATCACCGATGCCGACCGCCGCGCAGCCTTTCCCCCTTTGCCGGGCCACCAGGTACATGACGATGCGCTGAACGGCGCGGTGATCGTCGATCAACTCGAATACCAGCACTTCGACAACAGCGGGCTGCTGAACTGGAATGCCACCGCCTGGATCGGCGGCGACATCGATCGCCTGTGGCTGCGCAGCGAAGGCGAACGTGAACAGGGCATCACTCACAAGGCCGAACTGCAGGCGCTATGGGGCCATGCCATCAGCCCCTGGTGGGAGCTGGTCGCTGGTATACGCCAGGACTTCAAACCTGCCAGCGGCCAGGCCTGGGCAGCGTTCGGCATCCAAGGTACGCCGCTGTATGGGCTGGAGTTCGAAGCCACCGCCTATGCCGGCGAGCGACAGCAGACCGCGCTGCGCCTGGAGGCCAGTTACGCTATGCTGCTGACCAATCGCTGGATCCTCGAACCGAACATCGAAGCCAACTTCTTCGGCCGTAACGACGCCGGGCGCGAACAAGGTTCGGGGCTGGCCGAAAGCGAGGTAGGCCTGCGCCTGCGCTATGAAATCACCCGCAGCTTCGCGCCCTATGTCGGCGTCAGTTTCAACCGCGTGCACGGTACACGCGCCGACCAGGCCCGTGAAGACGGCGACGACCCCGCGCAGACCCGTCTGGTCGCAGGTGTGCGCCTGCGTTTTTGAAGGAGTTAGACCATGCTACACAAACACCTGATGGCCTTTGGACTGCTGGCCATCAGTGGCCTGGCCCAAGCCGCCGACGTCATCGATGTCTACCGCGACCCCAACTGCGGCTGCTGCAAACAGTGGATCAGCCATCTGCGCGACAACGGTTTCACGGTCAACGACCATGTCGAGCCGAACATGAGCGCGGTCAAGCAGCACCTGGGCGTCGCACCACGCCTGGCGTCTTGCCATACCGGCGTGATCGACGGCAAGTTCGTCGAAGGGCATGTGCCCGCCGAACAGGTGCGCCTGCTGGCCAAACGCAGCGATCTCAAGGGGCTGGCCGTGCCGGGTATGCCCATGGGCTCACCTGGCATGGAAATGGGTGACCACAAGGATGCCTATCAGGTCATCGGCCTGACTCAGGACGGCCAGGACACTGTGGTCGCCGAATACTGATGCTCAGTCTCTGGGCGCTGTTTCTCAGCGCCTTTGGCGCGGCCACCCTGCTGCCGCTGCAGTCCGAGGCGGTGCTGGTCGGCTTGCTCCTGCGCACCCCCGACGCCTGGCTCACGCTGTTGCTGGTAGCGATCCTGGGCAACGTGCTCGGCTCGCTGGTCAACTGGCTGCTGGGCCGAGCGATCGAGCGCTTTCGCGAAAAACGCTGGTTTCCGTTCAGCGCCAGCCAGCTACAAAGTGCGCAACGACGCTACCAACGCTGGGGGCAGTGGTCGCTGCTGCTGAGCTGGATGCCCGTGATCGGCGATCCACTGACCCTGATCGCAGGCATCATGCGCGAACCATTCTGGCGCTTCCTGCTATTGGTCACCCTGGCCAAGGCCGGGCGTTACCTGGTGGTCGCGATGATCACCCTGGGCTGGTTTCACAACGGGTAACACCTTTCACGGTTCCGAAGGTCAACTGACTGCTACAGTCGCCTTTTCCTACTTGAACCTACACGGAGTACCCCGATGCTGCGCGCAACCGCCCTGGCCCTGGCCTGCCTCGTCGGCAGCTCGGCCATCGCCGCCGAGTCGCCCACCTACGGCAAACAGCTAGAAGGTTTCACCTACCCTCACCCGCTCAAGCACTTCGCTCTCACCTCCCAGGGCCAAGCCCTGCAGATGGGCTACATGGATGTCCCTGCGCAGGGCAAGGCCAATGGCCGCAGCGTGGTGCTGATGCATGGCAAGAACTTCTGCGCCGCCACCTGGGAAGCCACCATCGATGCCCTGAGCAAGGCCGGCTATCGGGTCATCGCCCCGGACCAGATCGGCTTCTGCACCTCGAGCAAGCCGGAGCACTACCAGTACAGCTTCCAGCAACTGGCCGACAACACCCATGCACTGCTTCAACAGCTTGGCATCGACAAGGTCACTGTGCTGGGCCACTCCACCGGTGGCATGCTCGCCACCCGCTATGCGCTGATGTACCCACAGCAGGTGGAGCGCCTGGCCATGGTCAATCCGATCGGCCTGGAAGACTGGAAAGCCCTGGGCGTGCCGTATCGCAGTGTCGATCAATGGTATCAGCGTGAACTCAAGCTCGATGCCGAAGGCGTGCGCAACTACGAGCGCAACACCTACTACGCCGGGCGCTGGAAACCGGAATACGAGCGATGGGTACAGATGCTGGTGGGCTTGAACAAAGGGCCAGGGCACGAGGCAGTGGCATGGAACTCGGCGCTGATCTACGACATGATCTTCACCCAGCCTGTGTTCTACGAGTTCAAGGACTTGAAGATGCCGACGCTGTTGCTGATCGGCGACAAGGATACTACCGCCATCGGCAGCGACATCGCCCCGCCAGAGGTCAAGGCCCGCCTGGGCAAATACGCAGAGCTCGGACCGCAGGTGGCCAAGCTGATTCCCCAGGGGCAACTGGTCACCTTCGCGGGCATGGGACATGCCCCACAGATCGAGGAACCTGAAGCGTTCCACAAAGCCTTGATCAACTGGTTGCAGCAGTAGCTCTCGCCTTGCGGCAAGCTGGGAGCGGCCTTCTACGGCCACAAGGCCGCTCCTGAACAGATGGCGCGGGCAGAGCTGTCAGGCCCGCCAGACCTGCTCTTCGCTCCACCCCAGTTCGGCAAAATCATCCGTACGCAGGGGCGCTTCCTCCTCGCAGAAGAATTCGTCCAGCTGCGGCGGGCGCACCGAGGTGTCGCTGAGCATCGCATGCACCTGCCCGCGGTGATGGATCTGGTGTTCGAACAGGTGCGCGAGCAGGCGCAGGCGCTGCTCACGCTGGACCCGGTCAGGCCGCACGATACTCACATAGCGCCGCAACTGGTCGTCACGCAACAGTCGGCAATATGCGATCAGGCGCTGGTCGGCCTGGGCCTGCTGGGCGTGCAGGTCGGTGCAGGTAGCAAACGGCTGTTCAGGCTCGAAGAAGCGCTCGCCATCCGCCTCGGGGGCTTCACCGCGCTGCTCGCACTCCAGGGCATTGAGGTAGAACCAGTCCACCGTCAGCAGGTGATTGAGCGTGGCCTTGATCGAGGGAAAGAAGCTGCAACGGGGGGCGACGAACTCGTCGTGGTTCAGTTGCAGGCATGCCTTGTACAGGCGATGGTTGGCCCAGCCATTGTTGTAGGCCTGGGTCAGCAGATGGTGCGACAGCAGCTCCATGGTCGGCTCCTTCAGGCGAAGCGTTGCAGTTGCATCTCCCGCAGCCGGCTCAGGGTCCGCCTGAACGGGAACGCCAGATACCCTTGAGTGTAGAGCGCTTCGAGCGCAACCTCAGCTTCCAGGTGCAAGGCGACCCGACGGTCGTAGCATTCGTCGACCAACGCGATGAAGCGCCGCACACTGTCATCGCGGGGCGACAGCGCCGGTAACTGGCGATCACCGGCCACTACACGCCGGGCGCCGTCCTCGGTTCCGCGGGCGATGCGCCCGGCACGTTGCACCCCACCCAGTGCTGGCAGCCCCTCCAGCAGGATGGCCGTATAGCGGTCACACAGGGCCATGAACTCAGTCGCCGCCAGCGGTTGCTCGCACAGGTCGGCGAAGCGGCACCAGATCACCTGCTCGCTGCGGCGAATCACCTGGATCTGCCGCGACCCGACCTGCAACGGTTGGTCGGTGCCGGGGTCATCCGCGCTCAGTTGCCGGAATACCTCGACCATTGCGCCGGACTTGCCCGCCTCGGCAATCCAGTAGCGCTGGCGATGTTCGCCGGGGTGCAGGCGGTGGTCCTGTTCACCGGCCACGGAAACGATCTGCATGTGCCGCTGGATCGCGGTGATGGCCGGCAAGAAGCGCTCCCGATTGAATCCGTCGAGATACAACTGGTCGGGCGGCTGGTTGGACGTAGCGACGATGACCACGCCCTGGTCGAACAGCACCTGAAACAGGCGCCCCAGGATGATCGCGTCGCCGATATCGCTGACAAACAGCTCATCGAAGCACAGTACGCGGATATCCCTGGCCAGCTCTTGGGCCAACGTATGCAGTGGGTCGGCAGTGCCACTCAGCAAAAACAGGCGCTGGTGCACCCAGGCCATGAAGTGATGAAAATGCTGTCGCCGGGAAGGAACCGCAAGGCACTGCTGGAACTGATCCATCAACCAGGTCTTGCCACGTCCGACCGGGCCCCACAGGTAGACGCCCTGGCCGCTACGCCCCTGCTCCAGCACCTCGAAGCAGTGCTGCAGGGCGGCAACAGCCTCAGCCTGTGCAGGATCGGCGGCAAAGCCTTGCTGCAGGATGGCTTGCTGATAAAGGGCGTAGGGCGTCATGGCGATGGGTCGTGGGCAAATCGCCATGGTAATGGGGGTTTCCCGGATCCGCCATCAACTCCCGCTCAGGCCCACCTTCAGCAGCGCCCCATCCTTGGCGTCGGTCAGCACGTAAAGGTAACCGTCCGGCCCCACCCGCACATCACGAATACGCGCCTTGAGTTCCCCCAACAGGCGCTCTTCGTGGACGATCTTGTCACCGTCGAACTGCAGACGAATCAGCTCCTGGGTGGCCAACGCCCCTATGAACAGGTTGTGATCCCAGGCCTTGAAGGTCGGGCTGTCGTAGAAGGCCATGCCACTGATACCTGGGGACTTCTCCCACACATGGTGCGGATCTTCCATACCCTGGACATGCTTGCCCTTGGCCTCGGGGATCGGCAGCAGCGAGTAGTTGATGCCATGGGTCGCGATCGGCCAACCGTAGTTCTTTCCTGCCTGGGGAATGTTGATCTCATCGCCGCCACGTGGGCCATGCTCGTGGGTCCAGAGCTTGCCTGTCCAAGGGTTGAGCGCCGCGCCCTGCTGGTTGCGGTGGCCGTACGACCAGATTTCCGGGCGCACATTCTTCTGGCCGACGAAGGGGTTGTCCTTGGGCACCTCGCCATCAGGCAGGATGCGGACCAGCTTGCCCTGCAACTTGTCCAGATCCTGGGCGGTGGGGCGCTGGTTGTTCTCGCCCAAGGCAATGAACAGATACCCCTCGCGGTCGAACACCAGTCGCGAACCAAAGTGGTTACCGTCAGACAGCTTGGGTTGCTGGCGGAAGATCACGGTGAAGTTTTCCAGGCGCGCGCGGTCCTGCGACAGCTGGCCACGTCCGACCGCCGTGCCTGCCTTGCCGTCCGCGCCCTCCTCGGCATACGACAGGTAGACCGTGCGATCCTGGGTGAACTCCGGCGAAAGCACCACATCCAGCAGACCGCCCTGCCCTTGCGCCCAGACCTTGGGCACCCCTGACAGCGGCGGCCCGACCTTGCCTTCGGCCCCGACGATGCGCAGGTTGCCTGAGCGCTCGGTGACGAGCATATCCTTGCCCCCCGGCAGGAATGCCAAAGCCCACGGGGTGACCAGACCATCAGCAACGGTACTGACGGTCAACTGCCCTTTTTCGCTCCGAAACTGCCTGTCGCCGGCAGCCTGCGCCAATAGCGGAAACAGCGCGGCTGCAGCCAGGGTGGTCATCCAGATACGTGACGTCATGCGGGGATCCTTCCAATCAAGAGGCTCAGGGCGCACGTTGTGAATCGCGCGGTGGCCGAGTGGGTTCCAGGTTCGGGGTCTGTTGCTGACGGCGCAGGTTGTCACCGTTGCCGATGCCGCGGTTGTCCAGCGCAGGTGGCCGCACAATTGGTTGGGTCGAGGGACCGCGCACCGGCGGCGTCGCCGGCACACTGCCTTGGCGGCTGTTGGGGTTGGCGCGCTGAATCGGACTGTTGTAGGGGTTATTGCGGTCGCTGGCGGCAAGCAAGGGCATCTGCACGGGGGCCGCGTGTGCTGGAAGGCACAGCAGCAGGCTGATGGCGAGGAAAGGCAGTGTAGGTTTCATCCTTCATCTCCGGTACGAAAAGTCGCGCCCAAGCGTTGGATAGCCTAAGGCGCTTCAGGTTCGCGACAAAAGCATGAAAACCAATGGAGTTGATTCGTGATGTTTCCTTCAGGCCGGAAGCGCTCGGAGCGACAGCGAGGGTTTCACCGATGGAATGTATTTGCCACACTCAAGGGCCCTCTACAGCCAAGGCCCCCTGACATGACCGCCTGCTTGCGTAACTCAGCCCGACTGTGCCTGGCCCTGCTGCTGGCCCTCGCTCTCAATGCCTGCGCACTGCTGCAAAACCGCGATCCGCTGAACATCAATGTCATCGGTATCGAACCCCTGCCCGGGCAGGACCTGGAGTTGCGCATGGCAGTGAAGATACGCGTGCAGAACCCCAACGAGACGCCGGTGGACTTCAACGGTATTGCACTGAATCTGGAAGTGAACGATCAACCGTTGGCGGCAGGTGTCAGCGACCAGCGCGGGCATATCGGCCGTTATGACGAGGCGGTGATCGTGGTCCCGGTGAGCATCACCGCGTTTTCGTTCTTGCGCCAGGCGTATGGCCTGAGCCAAACCCAATCGCTACAGGGATTGCCCTATGTGCTGCGTGGGAAGTTGGCCGGCGGACCGCTGGGTACGGTGCGCTTCACCGATAAAGGCAAGCTCGATCTGCCGCAGCCTGGGGGTGCAGGCTGGTGAGGATCAGCGGTTGGCGCTGGCTGCCGCCATCATCTTGTTGACTTCGCTGCGAACCATGTCGGCGAACTCCGGAGGCGACATACCCTCCAGCTCGGCACGGACCCATTCGGCCCACTTGCCCTTGCGTCGGGGTTTCTCGGCGATCATTCGGGCTGCTTCACCCTTGGCCTTGCCGAGGTTGCTTTGCCAAAGCTGAAACAGTCGGGCTTTTTCCGCCTCGATCTGCGCGCGTTCGGCGAAATCTCTGTTGGCCAGATTGAAACTCATGGTCTTTCCTGCCGCTTGAAAATGAGCGCTATCTTACACCTAGCGGCGAGGCGCTGGTATGCCGGTGCAACTTTCGACGCACGCCGTTATCCACTGTACAAGTCAATCCATCTACGAGGACGTGTTCATGGCCAGGAAATCCACCGCAACAGTCGACAGCGATCAGATCAAGGACCAGGTATTCAGTGAGCTCCAGGCCTTGATCGAGGAGTCCGAAAAGCTTCTCGACGACAGCGCCTCACTGGTGGGCGAAGAAGCCGACACCTTGCGCGCCCAGCTTGGCCTGAAGCTGCGTCAGGCACGCCAGGCCACCAGTCGTCTGGGGCAGAAGGCACAGCCGGTGGTAGATGCCACGCAAGAGTACATTGGTGGTCATCCGTGGCAGACCGTCGCGATTTCCGCAGGTTTCGGGCTGGTGGTCGGCTTGCTGCTCGGCCGTCGTCAGTAAGCTGACGCGCCCCCGCGGGCCCGCTCGCCCTCAGGCGGGCTGGGCCATCGGGATGCCGCTGTGAAAGCGCATCTCCATATCTGGCGAGCTGATCAGCTCGGCTTCCACTTCCCTCACCTTCTCCACCACCCGCGCGATATCAGCTTGTTCACCATAGTGGTGCGCCAGTTTCAGGTAGCCCTGGTAATGACGTGCCTCACTCTTGAGCAGGCCGTGGTAGAAGGTGCCAAGCTCCTCATCCAGGTGTGGCACCAGCGCTGCGAAACGCTCACAGCTGCGCGCCTCGATAAAAGCGCCGACGACCAGGGTATCGACCAGCTTGACCGGCTCGTGAGCACGCACGACGCGGCGCAAGCCCGAGGCATATCGTCCTGCCGAAACAGGCCGCAGGGGGACGCCACGACGCTTCATCAGGCGCAGAACCTGTTCATGGTGCACCAGCTCCTCTCGGGCCAGGCGCGACATCATGTTGATCAAGTCCAGATGGGTGTTGTACTTGGCGATCAGGCTGAGCGCGGTGCTGGCGGCCTTGAACTCGCAGTTCTTGTGGTCGATCAGCAGGGTTTCCTGGTCGGCGAGCGCCGCTTCGATCCAGGCGTCAGGCGTAGGGCAGCCAAGGAAGGCGTCGATTTCAGGGGTCAGGGACATAAGCTCACAGCTGGGTAGCATCGCAGGAGCGCGGATTATACCGAGGGCGATGCCGATCGCCAGCGACTATGCTTGATACACGTCAAACGGCGCGATACATACCGCCGACTATAGTCAGGCATTGGCCTTCATATCCCAACGGAGTCATGCCCATGCAAGCCGTTCGCAGCATCCTCGTCGTACTCGACCCCGAGCACGCCCACAGCCGGGCGTTGACCCGGGCCAAGCTGATCGCCGGGGTGACCGGCGCACGCCTGCATCTGCTGATGTGCGACAAGAAGCAGGACCATAGCGCCCTGCTCAGCCTGCTCAGTAGCCAACTGCATGATGATGGCTACGACAATGTCACCCATGAGCAGGCCTGGCATGACACGCTGCATGAGTCGATTATCAGTGTGCAGCAAGCCGAAGGGTGCGAACTGGTGATCAAGGAGCATCGTCCGGACAATCCGCTGCGCAAGGCACTGCTTACACCCAGCGACTGGAAACTGTTGCGCCAATGCCCCTGCGCCGTGCTGATGGTCAAAAGCGAACGGCCCTGGACCGGCGGCAAGATCCTCGCGGCGGTGGATGTAGGGAATCAGGACGGGGATCATCGGCGGCTACATGCCAGCATCATCGACCATGGCTATGCGATCGCCAGCCTGGCCAAAGGCGAGCTGCATGTGATCAGTGCTCATCCCTCGCCGATGCTGTCGGCGTCCGACCCGGTGTATCAGCTCAGCGAAACCATCGAAAAACGCTACCGCGAAGCGTGCTCGGCATTCCAGGCGGAGTTCGATATCAGCGAAGATCGCCTGCATGTCGCCGAGGGGCCTGCCGATGTACTGATTCCCTATACCGAGAAACAGATAGATGCGGTGGTCACCATCGTCGGTACCGTTGCGCGCACGGGGATATCTGGCGCCTTGATCGGCAACACCGCCGAGGTGGTGCTTGATTCACTCGAGGGGGATGTACTGGTGCTCAAGAGCGAGGAGGCCACGACGCACCTGGCCGAGTTGGCGCGCGGTTGATTGCGATACAGATCGGTTTTTCGGTCGCTGTTTTGCACGGCCAGAAAGACAAAACCCCTACCTGCTCGCGCAGATAGGGGTTTTGCGAAATGAATCTTGACGATGACCTACTCTCACATGGGGAAACCCCA
>NZ_VZZS01000014.1:0-98382 GCF_009650575.1 Pseudomonas sp. MNR3A
GGGGGGGGGGCAAGAAATAGCGTGGATACGCCCAAGGGTGGGTTTGGACCTATTTATCGGCCGGCAGATAGCGACCAATTTGAAAAGATTCTGACTTCGTATTACGGTGCGGATAAAACCGGCAACAGGGTCGGAAACGGCGGATTGGCTGACGCTGTGCGTTATGAGAAAGCTACAGGCAACATGTTGTCTCCTGCTGGGCATGAGCAAAAAGCCATTGAGGTCAGGAATAGACTAAGCGATTAGTTCGTAATGCTGATAATCAACGACCCGGCAGGTACCCTTACAGTCAGCGGGATATTGATTTTGCTAAACAGCTAATAAAGGATATCGACAATGCTCTTGGTCGATGAGTACTTCAGAAAATTTGTCTTATGTTTGGTTTCTTTACCCTTCTTTTCTGCTGAAGCTCTGGAGGCTTCATTAAAAGAGTTGGGCGGGGTGGATGGCATTGTTGAACGTTCATACTACATATCCGCGTACGAGTTTTTGGGTTGCGCTCTGGTGCAGAAAAATTCATTTGAGTGCATTCTGGAGTTCCTTCGGAGTTTTGAGTCGGAATTAAGTGAAAATCCTGAGTGTCTTTACTATTTTGTAGAGTCTATAGTCGACCATTCTCTGGTTCGTGGTGATGATATCGAGACGTTAATAAGTGCGGCGCCTGAAAACTACAAAACATTCTTGCATAGACGTTTTTTGCCTAGGTAAGACTGTTTCTTTGGTCTAAAAGATGCTGCTAAAGGCAGTTGGAACGATTATCGCAGGTGCGGGCTTGCGGCACATGAAGCAGCTTGCGGGCACTTGATTGCGAAGCATTTGAGCCGATTTTAAGTGCCGTAGATGCCTGTCCGCAGACCCCGAGCCGGTTCCAACCGTGTACTGTCGATGATTTGAACGGACCTCCAACGCCTCCGGTCCCATGCTGTGTACCCACCGTCCACAGCAAGAGGCCACTGCCATGAGCACCTACGACTGGGACCTGATCGAACGCTTGCTGCACGAGGTGCAGAACGGCGCCGGTCACAGCTTCACGCCACGCCCCTACGCCGAGCAGCATGCTGCGGCGATGGCCGCCAAAGGCCAGCCGGTGGGCGATCTGGATCAGCTGAAAACCCGCGCCTGTGAATACGAAAAGCTGCTGTTCCAGCGCGGCTTCATCGAAAGCCGGCCTGAAGAGGATGGCGGCAACGGTGAAAACTTTGTGCTCACCGAGCGCGGCTCGCGCCTGCTCAGCCTCATCGACAGCGCGATTCCAGGAGCGGACAGCCCACGCTTGAAGCTGGATCAGCAGGCAGATGCGCTGGATGAGTCCACCTTCGATCAGGTCTCGAGCAAGCCGCAGATCACACCAGGTGCGATTTAGGCTGGTATCGGCGGGGCGGGCGCACCGATAATCGGCAATGGATCCATTTTCTGACTGCCGAGCGTTGCCCATGCCCCTGACCCGCTACGAGGCCCGCCCATGAGCGCGGCCCGCAAGAACACTGACGCCTTTGCCCTGCAGGTGATGCTGGGGTTGTGCCTGATCTGGGGCTCCCAGCAGGTGATGATCAAATGGGCTGCCGTGGATATCGCGCCGGTGATGCAGGCGGCGTTTCGCTCCGGTATCGCTGCGGTGCTGGTCGGGCTGCTGATGTGCTGGCGGGGCGGCTGGGCGCAGTTGGGCAGCACCTGGCGCGCGGGTTTGCTGGCCGGGGCGTTGTTCGGGCTGGAGTTTCTGTTCATCGCCGAGGGGCTGAAGCTGACCTCGGCGGCGCATATGTCGGTATTTCTCTACACGGCCCCAGTGTTCACCGCCCTGGGGCTGCACTTCATGTTGCCCAGCGAGCGTCTGCGTTTGTTGCAGTGGCTGGGGATTGCGCTGGCGTTTGCTGGGATTGCCCTGGCCTTTGCGGGCGGGCTGTCGCTGGATCAACTCGATGGGCGGGTGCTGCTCGGCGATGCCATGGCGGTGCTGGCCGGGCTGATGTGGGGTGCGACCACGGTGGTGGTGCGGGCTTCGCGGCTGTCGGAGGCGCCGGCGACCTTGACGCTGTTCTACCAGCTGATGGTGGGCTTCGTCGGCTTGCTGCTGATGGCGTTGTTCAGCGGGCAGATCGGAGCGGTGTCGTTCACGCCGTTGGCACTGGGCAGCGTGCTGTTCCAGGGGTTGGTGGTGTCGTTCTTCAGTTACCTGACCTGGTTCTGGTTGCTGCGCCAGTACCTGGCGTCGAACCTGGCGGTGTTTTCGTTCATCACGCCGTTGTTCGGGGTGACGTTCGGGGTGTTGTTGCTGGATGAGCCGCTGAGCGTGAACTTCGTGGTGGGGGCGGTGATGGTGCTCGGTGGTGTGGTGCTGGTGAGTGCCGAGCCTTGGGTGCGGCGGCAGTTGCGTCGGGTGGTGGGGTAAGGCGGGCTGTAGCGTGTCTGATTTTTCCTAATTCTCGGGCGCCGGTGTCAGGTTTTGAGTCGTTAGGATCTATCCTACGCGGCTTGCGGAAGCGTCTTAATTGTCGTGGAAATGCGTCAGGGATAACTTCGCCGGGTCGTCATTTGGCGACCGGGCGTGAGAAACCCGACGACGTGGCAGCGGCACTTCTTTATGGCAGCCGTGTGCGGACGGGCTTCGGTCCGGCCGGGCTCTCACGTCCTCGGTTTCTCACTCCGTGCACGGTTGCCACCCTAATTCCGTGAGAAAGAGTGGGGTGGTGATATCTCTGACCAGACGTGAGATTTGACCCCATGAAAAAGCTCGTCCCCGATCCACCCCGCCTTACGCACGTTCCCCACACCACAGTGAGGAGACGTGACCATGACTGATCTACCTAATGGCTACACCACCGCTGGTGTGGCGACTTTCCTGGACATGTACCGCGTACAGCCCGGCATTCCTTTCGAGCGGGTGCTGGAAGAAGTGTCGGTGATCCTTGGCTGTGTCCGCGAGTTGAGCGAGCAGGAACAGGTGGACCCGGTGATCGTCACCGCGCTGCACTACCTGAGCGCGATGGCCAAGGCGTTGCTGAACGACCTGGAGGTTGGGCGTAATTCGGTGCATTGACATCACAGCCCGAGAATGAAATCGACTCATTCGCCGTGTAGGAGCGGCCTTGTGTCGCGAAAGGGCTGCGCAGCGGCCCCAAACTCTGTGCAGCTACACAGAATGTCGGGGCTGCTGCGCAGCCCTTTCGCGACACGAGGCCGCTCCTACACAGGAGTCGCCAGTTGCTCGGCGGCGCGTTGATCCGACCTGCTTGTCGCCACCAGCAACCCGGCGACCCCCAGCCCCGCAGCCGCCAGCAACAGTGCAGGTTGCAGCCCACCGCTGAAGTGGTTGCTCAGTGCGGCCAGCAAGGGTCCGCTGAGCTGGCCAAGGGCGAAGCAGGCGGTCAGCAGCCCGGCGTTGCGCTGGGTGGCGTGGGGCGCGAGCTCTCGCGAACGCTGCATCACCAACTGCATGCAGGCCAGGAACGGCGCACCGCACAACAATACCCCCAACCCCAGGCCAATCCCGCCGCCCAGCAGGCAGGCCAGCACACCCAGGGCTTGCAGCCAGAGTGTGGCGGTCAGCCAAGCGCTGGTGCGGCCTGCGCCGCGCAGGCTGACGATCACTACGCCAAGCGCCGCAGCCAGCCCGAAGCCGGGCCAGAACAGGTCGGCAAGCCACTGCCCCTGGAATTGCTGGCTGGCCATCTGCGAGAGGAAGGTGGCGGGCAGGATGTAGCCGATGCCGTACAACGCATAGACCACCGCCAGACGGGCGATGCCGCGCTGGCGTGGATGAGCCTGCGCTGCTGCGGTGCTGGGCGCGGGCGTCAGCAGATGGGCGCGCGGCAGCCACGGCAGCACAGCCAGCAGCATCACCAGCGCTGCCACCGAGTACATCAACCACAGCGCCGCCGAGTCGAGGCTGAGCAGGTGCGCACCGAGTGCGAGGAAACCGGTGATGGCGATCCCCACACCGGGGCCTGCGAACACCAGGGCGCCGAGTCGCGCGCGACCATGGCTGCTGGCCACGTGCTGGCTGAGGCTGGTCAGCATCACCAATGCCCAGGCGCTTGCCACACCGGTGCCGAAGCGCAGCAGCAGGTGGCTCCAGAATCCGTTGGCAGCCCAGGAGGCCAGGGTCAGCAGCACGCACAACCACAGCCCGGCATGCAGGCGCAGGCGCACCTGGTGCGGGTGGCGGGCGAACATGCCGTCCACGGCACCCATGAAATAGCCGAGATAGTTGGCAGCGGCCACCAGGCCGCCTGCGGTCAGGTCGAACTGGCCCTCGGCAATCAGGCGGGGCATCTGCGGGGTCAGGGCGAAGCGGCCGATGCCCATGGCCATCATCAGTGCGACGGCACTGGCCATGAGTTGCAGTAAGGGCGACATGGGAAAACTCCTGCGCAGTGGTAAGCGATGGATGGCAGGGTAGGAGTTCTTGACTTTCAATAAAATTGAATAATGATGATCAAGTTGTTCTGTTTTGGAGAATATCGTGGACTTCAGCCAATTGCGGATTTTCCAGGCCGTCGCCGAGGAGGGTTCAGTGACCCGCGCCGCCGAGCGCCTGCACCGGGTGCCGTCGAACCTGTCGACGCGTCTGCGTCAGCTCGAGGAGCAGCTGGGCGTGGAGTTGTTCCTGCGCGAGCGTCAGCGCTTGCAGCTGTCGCCGGCCGGCAAAGTGTTGCTGGACTATGCGCACAAGCTTTCGGTACTGCGCGATGAAGCCATGGCGGCGGTGCAGGGCGGTCAGCCAGCCGGGGACTTCATCATCGGGACCATGTACAGCACGGCGGCCATCCAGCTTCCGGCGTTGCTTGCGCGCTACCATCAGGCCTATCCGGCAGTGAACCTGCAGGTGCAGGCCGCGCCCAGTGGCGAGTTGTTGCAGGGCCTGCTTGAGCGCCGCCTGGACGCCGCGTTGGTGGATGGCCCGCCGGGGCTGGCCGGGCTCGATGGCGTGCCGTTGTGCGAGGAACGGCTGGTGCTGATCACCAGCCCTGAGCATCCGCCGGTGTACAGTGCGCGTGATGTGGCCGGGCGTTCGGTGTTCACGTTCCGCCAGGGGTGTGCCTACCGCATGCGTCTGGAAGCCTGGTATGCGCACGACCACACGCCAATGGGGCGGGTGATGGAGATCGAGTCGTACCAGGGCATGCTGGCGTGCGTGATCGCGGGGGCGGGGGTGGCGATGATGTCGCAGTCGATGCTCGACAGCCTGCCGGGCCGCGAGCGGGTCAGCGCGCATCCGCTGCAGGCGCCGTTCGATCATGCCGAGACCTGGTTGATGTGGCGCCAGGGCATGTGCGGGGCGAATTTGCAGGCGTGGATCGATCTGCAACAAGGTGAAACAGTAAACCGGCTGTCGGAGTACGGCGTTTCCGCTTGATCTGCGGCAAAATCGCCCATATCTGTAAGGTTAGACGCAGGCGATATACAGAACATGGGACTATGATCTGTATGAAGCATCGCAGGACTGATTTGCCGCAAGGCTGACCCGTGAAGGGGGCACTATGAACAAGCGCATGTACAACTGGCTCCACGACCTTGCCGTCGCCCTTGGCCTGGTACCGCCGCCATTGCAACCGGTACCGATCCCCACCGACGAAGAACAGCGCAAGCGCCAGCCGCGTCGGCGCTGATTAGCGCAGGAAAAAGGCCGCTGCATCCTTGGGGGATGCGGCGGCCTTTTGCGTTTTTGCAAGGGGGATCTGTGGTGTGGCTTTCGCAGTGCATGGCACCGGCTTCGCCGGTGATCGCGGGACCAGCCCGCTCCCACAGGGATTGGGCTGACCTTTGGATTTTGAACAAGACAGCTGCTTCCACAGGGTAGGGGCGGGCTGGTCCGGAGATTTCTGCCCTGGAGATCAGGCCAGGTTCACCGCAGCCGTCGGTTTACGCGACATCAGGCTGACCACGACAAAGCTCACCAGGCCCACCGCCAGGCTGTAGTAGATCGGCGAGTTGGCATCCAGGCCGTCCTTGAACATGAAGAACAGCGCGGTGGCAAAGCCCAGCGACATGCTGGCGATTGCACCCGGGGTGGTCGCGCGTTTCCAGAAGATCGCCCCGATCAGCGGGATCAGCATGCCACCAACCAGCAGGTTGTAGGCCAGGGTGAGGGCACTGATCACATCGTTCACCGCCAGGGCGATCACCAGCACGGCCACGCCAGTGAGCAGGGTGAACAGGCGGTTCACGCCCAGGCTCGAGCGCTTGCCACCACGCAGCTTGGGCAGCAGGTCTTCGGTCAGGGTGGTGGACGCCGCCAGCAGGCCGGCGCTTGCGGTCGACATCATCGCCGCCAGTGCCGCCGCCATCAGCAGGCCACGGATGCCGTCGGGCAGGGTGGTCTTGATCATCTCGGCGAAGGCGTTGTTCGGGTTGGCCAGGTCTGGCATCAGCACGTGGGCGGCCATGCCGATCAGCGCGCAGGCCAGGCCGTAGATCACGCAGTACACGCCTGCGGCGGTACCGGCGCGCTGGCAGACTTTCTCGTCACGTGCGGTGAACACACGCTGCCAGATGTCCTGGCCGATCAGGATGCCGAAGAAGTAGATCAGGAAGTAGGTGATGATGGTGTCCCAGCCGATGGTGGTGAGCTGGAAGCTCGCCGCCGGCAGCTTGGCCACCAGTGCATCCCAGCCACCGGCCTTGTACAGGCACACCGGCAGGAGGATGAACATCAGGCCCACGGTCTTGATGACGAACTGCACGATGTCGGTGAGGGTCAGCGACCACATGCCGCCGATGGTCGAGTAGACCACCACCACGCCACCGCCGAACAGCAAGGCCATCCAGAACGGCACATCGAGCAGCACTTGCAGCACGGTGCCCATGGCCAGCGTGGAGACCACGCCGATCATCAGCGCGTAGGCCAGCATGATCACTGCACTGGCCTGGCGCGCCATCGGGTTGTAGCGGCGCTCCAGTACCTGGGTCACGGTGAAGATGCGCAGGCGCAGCAGCGGTTTGGCGAGGAACAGGTTCAGGGCGATGATGCCCAGGCCCAGGGCCGCGCACAGCCAGAAACCGGAAATGCCGTGGACATAGCCCAGGCGCACGGTGCCGACGGTGGATGCACCGCCGAGCACGGTGGTGGCCATGGTGCCCATGTAGAGGGTCGGGCCGAGATTGCGTCCGGCGACCAGGTAGTCTTCGTGGGTCTTCGCACGCCGCATGCCGTACCAGCCAAGCCCGAGCATGCCAGCGGCGTAGATCAGTACAACAATGATGTCCAAGGCCATGGGTGTCTCCGATTATCTTTATTATGCGAGATCGATCGCTCGGACGCTCTCACCGCGTCCGGCGCTCCTCATCGAGTGTTGGCGGGCCTCTATGGCCCTGTCCCACGGCTCCTGCCTGGGTATTGCAGGTGTTTCAGGTGATCAGCGACGCACTACGCCGGGAAGCACGCAGAGCATTTCGAACAACAGGTTGGCGCCCAGCAGCGAGGTGTTGCCGGTGGTGTCGTACGGGGGCGAGACCTCGACCAGGTCGCAGCCGATCAGGTCCAGGCCGTGGCAACCGCGGATGATTTCCATCGCCTGGATGGTGGTCAGGCCGCCGATTTCCGGGGTGCCGGTGCCTGGCGCCCAGGCCGGGTCGATGCCGTCGATGTCGAACGACAGGTACACCGGGCCACCGCCGACCTTCTCGCGCACTTCGGCCATCAGCGGCTCCAGCGATTTGTGCCAGCACTCTTCGGCTTGCACAACGCGGAAGCCCTGGCGGCGGCTCCAGTTGAAGTCGTCGGCGGTATAACCCTGGGCGCGCAGGCCGATCTGCACTACGCGGTCGCAGTCCAGCAGGCCTTCCTCGACAGCGCGGCGGAAGGTGGTGCCGTGGGCGATCTTCTCGCCGAACATATGATCGTTGACGTCGGCGTGGGCGTCGATGTGTACCAGGCCGATCTTGCCGTACTTTTTATGCAGGGCGCGCAGGATCGGCAGGGTGATGGTGTGGTCGCCACCCAGGGTCATGGGGATGACGTTGTGTTCGAGGATCTCGTCGTAGGCTTCTTCGATGATGCGTACGGCGTCGAGCAGGTTGAAGGTGTTGATCGCCACGTCACCGATGTCGGCGACCGACAGCGAGTCGAACGGGGCGGCGCCGGTGGCCATGTTGTACGGGCGGATCATCACCGATTCGGCGCGGATCTGCCGCGGGCCGAAGCGGGTACCGGAGCGCAGCGAGGTGCCGATGTCCAGCGGCACGCCGATGAAGGCGGCGTCCAGGCCTTCGGCGCTTTGCAGGTGGGGAAGACGGAGCATGGTGGCGATGCCGCCGAAACGCGGCATTTCGTTGCCGCCCAGTGGTTGGTGGAGAATCTTGTCCACGGTGGGCCTCATCAGTCGGTCGATTGTTCTGTTTGTTCGAACCTGTGTCGCGGCACGCTCGGCAAGCGCGAAGACGCCGGCGACCAGGGACATTTCGGCCAAGTCTGCGCAAGGTAGTGCGCCGGAAGAATCGCTACCGACAAATACTTACTTCAGGAATTTCTGAACTATCGCGACGAAGGCGCGGTAGACTCTGACGGATTTCCAGTCTGCGGAACCTGTGCGCCATGGCCTCATCGCTGCCCGACCTGAAACTGCTGCGCATCTTCGTCAGCGTGGTGCGTCACCAAGGTTTCGCCAACGCCCAGCGTGACCTCAACCTTTCCACGTCGGCCATCAGCACCTACATGAGCCAGCTGGAAAGTGCCCTGGGCCTGGTGCTGTGCCACCGCGGCCGTGGTGGTTTCAGCCTGACCAGCAAGGGTGAGCTGTTCCACCAGGAGACCTTGCGCCTACTGGGCGAACTCGATGGTTTCGAGCAATACGCTGCGGCGCTCAAGGGTGAGCTGCGCGGCACCCTCAACCTGGGGGTGATCGACTCCACCGTCGGCGATCGCGCGCTGCCCCTGGCCGAGGCGATCGGCGCCTACAGCCAGGAGCACCCGGCCGTGCACTTGCACCTGTCGGTTTCCAGCCCTTACGAGCTGCAGCTGGGTGTGCAGGACAACCGCCTGGACCTGGCCATCGGCGCCTTCTCTTCGCGCATGAGCGGCCTGGTGTACCAGCCGTTGTACCGCGAGCAGCACTGGCTGTACTGCAGCAGCCGCCACCCGCTGTTCAACGAGCGTCGTATTCCGGCGCAGGTCATCACCCAGCAGCGCATGGTCGGGCGCGGTTACTGGAGCCAGGCGGAACTGGCTCGTCACGGCTTCAAGCACAGCGCCGCGACCGTGGAAAGCATGGAGGCGCAGTTGATCCTGATCCTGTCCGGTGCCTACATCGGTTACCTGCCCGAGCACTATGCCCAGGCCTGGGCCGACAAAGGTGATCTTCGGGTGTTATCGCCGTCTACCTTCGGCTATCAGGCGCCATTTTCGTTGATCATCCGGCGAGGGCGCAGCCGCGAACCATTGATCCAGACCTTCCGCGACCTGCTCAAGTCGCAGTTGAATGTGGGCTGATCGGCGTTGCCGAAAATACATTCCGTCAGGTCGGGAACTTTTCTTACAAATGCTGATCCCGCACGTGAAAAAGCTCTGCTAAACCTTTACTTGCTTTGATGAAATTTCCCCCTCATCTACACAAGCAAGGACCGCCCGAGATGCGCACGAATCTGCCCGTAACCGAGCATGAAAGAACGTTCTCCAGCGAGCAGCGGTTGATTTCCACCACCGACCTGAACAGCCGGATCACCTACTGCAACGATGCGTTCGTGGCGATCAGCGGATTCACCTACGACGAGTTGGTGGGGCAGCCGCACAACCTGGTGCGCCATCCCGACATGCCGCCGTCGGTATTCGGCCATATGTGGGAAACCATCAAGCAGGGCAAGCCGTGGATGGGTGTGGTGAAGAACCGCGCCAAGAACGGCGACTTCTACTGGGTCAGCGCCTATGTCACGGCGATCTACGAGAACGGCCGCATCAGTGGCTACGAATCAGTGCGTTCGGTGCCGACCCGCGAACAGATTCGTCGTGCCGAAGCGTTGTACGCACGCCTGCGCGACGAGCGCTCGCCAGTGCCCTGGGCGGCGCGGCTGGGGCATGGCCTGGGGACTGGCTGGCCACTGGTGGGGGCTGGGCTGATTTCGGCGGCAGGCTACCTGTGGCTACCGCCCTATGCGGCGTTGGGCCTGCTGATGGTCAGCTTGTTCAGTGCCTGGTACCTGATCGAACACCGACAGAACCAGGCCATCCGCCGTACCCTGGCCGAGCATCCCAAGGCCTTCACCAGCCCGCTGGTCGCCCTGACCTACAGTGACAACCCCGGCCTGCGCGGCCAGCTCGACCTGGCGATCATCAGCGAAGAGGCACGCCTGCAGACCGCGCTCACGCGGCTGGTGGACGCCGGCGTTGGGGTCAAGTCACGGGCCGCACAGTCAGCGGAACTGTCTGATGCCCAGGCGCAGATGCTCGACCGACAGCGTAGCGAAACCGACCAGTCGGCCACCGCCATCGCGCAGATGGCGGCGACCATCCAGCAGGTCACCCATAACGTGCAGAGCACTGCCCATGCGGCCGGCGATGCCGACCAGCTGGCGCAGCAGGGCAGTGACCTGGCCCAGCAGAGCCTGCGGGCCATGGGCAGCATGAGCGAGGCGGTGAACGACATCGGCCAGGCGGTCAATGCCCTGGCCGAGCAGACCCAGTCGATCGGCAGTGTGGTGGATGTGATCACCTCGATCGCCGAGCAGACCAACCTGCTGGCGCTCAATGCCGCTATCGAAGCGGCGCGTGCCGGGGAGCAGGGCAGGGGCTTTGCGGTGGTGGCCGACGAGGTGCGCTCGCTGGCCCAGCGCACCCGCACCTCCACCGAGGAAATCCACCAGATCATCGCCTCGCTGCGTGCCGGTGCCGAGCGCGCGGTGAGCAGCGCCAGCCGCGGCGAGCAGATTTCCCGCGACAGCGTGCACAGCGTCGAGGCGGTGCAGTCGGCACTGGCCGGCATCGTCCAGGCGGTGAGCCGCATTACCGGTATGAGCCAGCAGATGGCGACTGCGTCCGAGCAGCAGAGCCATGTGGCGGAGGATATCAACCAGCAGATCGTGCGCATTGCCCACCTGTGCGACGAAAGCGCCGGGCAGGCGAAGCAGGGCGCCGAGATCAGCCAGGACCTGGAGCGGATGGCGGAGTACCTGCATAGCCTGGCGGAGCGGTTCAATCGTTAGAGGGGAATGGCGACGCCGACAAACCTGCTCCTGCCAGGCACTGCGATCTGCTGTAGCAGCCCCTGCATCCTGTGTAGCTGCACAGATCCTGGGGCCGCTGCTCGGCCCATCGCGGGACAAGTCAGGACGCCGAACCGCCGCTCCCACAGGACAGCACCGCGTTCGAGGCATGTGGTGTACTTGTGGGAGCGGCGGTTCGGCGTCCCGACTTGTCCCGCGAATGGCCCGCAAGGCGGGCCCCGATTTCCGGTATATAGCCCCGGCATATGGCAAAATCCCTCCGCCAACGGAGACCCCCATGCCCAGACCTCGCTGCGAGCGCTGCCAGCGTCCGCTCGCCCATTGCCTTTGCCCACTGATACCGTCACTCGACAGCCGCACCCGCGTAGTCCTGCTGCAGCACCCCAGTGAAACCAGCCACGCTCTGAACACCGCCCGCCTGGCGGCGTTGGGGCTGCGCAATGCCGAGCTGTTGATTGGCGAAGTCTTCGAGAATCTTCCTGCACTGCTGGCCACCCCCGGCTATCGTCCGGCGCTGTTGTTCCCGGGCGAGCAGGCCGAGGTGGTGTCGGCCTATGGCGAAGGCGATGCGTTGCCGTTGCTGCTGATCGTCCCAGACGGGACCTGGCGCAAGGCACGCAAGTTGCTGTACCTCAACCCGCTGCTCGAGGAACTTCCGCGGGTGACGCTCGGCCAGGTCCAGCCATCGCGCTACCGACTGCGCAAGGCGCCGGAGGCGGGTGCGGTGTCGACCATCGAGGCGGTGGTGCAGGCGCTGAATGTGTTGGAGCAGCCCGCGAATTTCGATGAATTGCTCAGGCCGTTCGAGGCATTGATCGAGGGGCAGATCAGCGCCATGGGGGCTGAGACCTTTGCTCGGAATCATGGGGGAGAATGATGGTCACCACCAATCCCAAGACCCTCACCGCTCGCGCATCGCCTCGGTCCGGGCCTTCATCACCGGCTTGAGCAGGTAATCCAGCACGCTCTTCTGCCCGGTGATGATGTCCACCGTCGCGGTCATCCCCGGGATGATCAGCAGCGGCTTGTTGTCCCCGCCCAAGTGGTTTTTCTCGGTGCGCACCTGGATCAGGTAGAACGCATTGCCCTTGTCGTCGGTGACGGTGTCGGCGCTGATCAGCTCGAGCGTGGCTTTGAGCCCGCCATAGATGGTGTAGTCGTAGGCACTGAACTTGACCATCGCCACCTGCCCCGGATGCAGAAACGCCACGTCCTGCGGGCGCACCTTGGCTTCGATCAGCAGGTTGTCCTCGATCGGGACGATCTCCACCAGGTCGCTGCCGGGCTGGACCACGCCGCCGATGGTGTTGACCTTGAGCAGCTTGACGATGCCCCGTACCGGCGACACCACGGTGGTGCGGTTGACCCGGTCGTCGATGGCAATGCTGGTGGCGGTGATCTTCGACAGTTCCGTGCGCTTGTCGTTGAGCTCCTTGGCGGCGTCCGAGCGAAAACTCGCGTCGGACTCTTGGATCTTGCTGCGAATCTCGGCGATGGCCGCTTCGGCGCGAGGGATGGCCAGGTTGGTCGCGTTCAGTTGGCCGCGGGCTTCGACGCTGCGCTGCTTGAGGCGCAGGATCTCCACGGGCGAAATGGCGCCCTTGCTCACCAAGGGTGATGACATGTCCAGCTCCTGCTGCAGCAGGCCAACGGCCGAGCGGTACTGCTCGACCTTTGAGCGGAATTCGGCGAGTTCCTGGGTCTTCTGCCGCAGTTGTTCGTTGAGCGTCTGCTTCTCGCTGGCGAGCCGGCGCTGGCGTGATTGATAGAGGGCGATTTCGTCTTCGGCTACCTGCGGTGCCTTGGCGCGGACTTCTTCCGATAGCGCGAAGGGCCGCCCTTCGGCTTCGGCCGACAGGCGCTCGACCTGTGCGGTCAGGGCATAACGATCGGCCTCGCTCTCGCCCTTGTTCGACTTGAAACGGGTGTCGTCCAGGCGCAGCAGGGTGGCACCCTTGTCGACCATCTGCCCTTCGCGCACGAAGATCTCGGTGACGATGCCGCCTTCGAGGTTCTGGATCACCTGCACCTTGCTCGAGGGGATGGCCTTGCCTTCGCCGACCGTGACCTCGTCGAGCACGGCGAACTTGGCCCAGACCAGCGCTACCAGCAACAGCGCCGCTGCCAGCCACACCGTGATGCGCGACAGCCGCGGCGAGTCCTGCAGGGTGGCACCGGCCAGCTCCGGCATGTAGTCGCGCTCGGCATGCTTGTCGGCGCCGGGGAGGTGGCTGCGGACACTTTGGCTGAGGGGCATGTCTACCTCCGATGAAAACCACGGTGCCTGTGGCAGCGCCGTTCTTGACGTCGTTTACAGGGCTGCGCCGATACGGCCTTTGCGCAGGGCATCGATCACCGCGTCCTTCGGCCCGTCGGCCACCACCTTGCCGTTGTCCAGTACCACCAGCCGGTCCACCAGGCTGAGCATCGAGCTGCGGTGGGTGACCAGCAGCAGGGTCTTGCCGGGCACCCAGGCCAGCAGGCGTTGGCGCAGCTGGTCTTCGCTGCTGTTGTCCATGTGACTGGTAGGTTCGTCCAGGATCAGGATCGGCGGCTCCAGCAACAGTGCGCGGGCCAGCAGGACAGCCTGGCGCTGGCCGCCGGAGAGCAGTTGGCCGCGCTCGCCCAGCGGACGGTCGAAGCCCTGCGGGTGTTGGCGGGCCAGTTCGCTGACACCGGTCAACTCGGCGACTTCGAGCATGCGCGCATCGCTGACGTGGCGTGCGCCCAGGGTCAGGTTGTCGCGCAGGCTGCCTGCCAGCAGGGGCATGTCGTGGGCGACATAGCCAAGCTGATTGCGCAGGTCGGCGATATCCAGCTGGCGCAGGTCGAGGTTGTCCAGCAGTACCTGGCCTTCGTCAGGGTGGTGAAACCCCATCAACAATCGCCCGAGCGTGCTCTTGCCCGAACCGCTGCGGCCGATGATGCCGATGCGCTCGCCGGGCTTGATCGACAGGTTGATATCGTTCAGTGCCGCGGCGACCTGACCGGGATAGCGGAACGTCACGTGGCTGATGCCCAGGCCGCCTTGCAGCACCGTATGCTCCAGCGCCTGCTGACCGGGTTGGCGCTCCTGCGGCAAGCTCATCAGTGCGTCGGTGCTGCGCATGGTCAGTTGTGCTTGTTGGTAACGGGTGATCAGCCCGGCGATCTGGCCCAGTGGCGCCAGCACCCGGCTGCCGAGCATGTAGCAGGCGACCAGCGCGCCCACGCTGAGGCTGCCGGCGATGATCGAATAGACCCCCGCGACGATGGTGGCCATGCCGCAGAACTGCTGGATGAACAGCGTGCCGTTGCTGGCCATGGCCGACAGGTTGCGGGCGTGGGCTTCGAGACGGGCGATGGCGCCGTTGGTGTGTTCCCACTGGTATTGGCGCTCGCTTTCGGCGCCGCAGGCCTTGAGGGTTTCCAGGCCGCCAAGGGTTTCGATCAGCAAGGCCTGGCGCACGGCGCCGAGGCTCAGGCTTTTCTGCACCGTATCGCGCAGGCGTATCTGGATGAACAACGCCACGCCCACCGCCAGTGGGAAGGCGACCAGCGGGATCAGCACCAGCCAGCCGCCGAGCAGGCCGATGACCAGCAACATCAGCACCACGAAGGGCAGGTCGATGATGCTGGTCAGGGTCACGGCGGTGAGGAATTCGCGCAGGCCCTGGAAGTCGTGGATGCTCTGGGCGAAGCCGCCGATGCTGGCCGGACGTGCTTTCATGGCCATGCCGGTGATGCGTTCGAACAGCGTGGCCGACAGGATCAGGTCGGTCTTCTTGCCGGCCTGGTCCAGCAGGTGCGCGCGGACCATGCGCAGCACCAATTCGAAGGCGGTACCGATGAACAGGCCGATGACCAGCACCCACAGGGTCGAGAGGGCCTGGTTGGGCACCACGCGGTCGTAGGTCTGCATCACGAACAGCGGCACCATCAGCCCGAGCAGGTTGATCAGAAGGCTGGCCAGCAGGGCATCGCTGTACAGCCAGCGCGAATGCTTGAGGGTGTCGCGAAACCAGGCTTCGACCCTTGGCAGCATTGGCGTACGCAGGTCTTCGAGGGTATGTCGCGGGCGGGCGAACAGGGCTTGCCCGCTGTAGGCCTGCTCCAGCGCCTGGCGCTCGACCCATTGCTCGCCACCGTCGGCCTCGCACGGCAGGATCAGTGCCCGTCCATCTTCGCTCCAGCGTTGCAGCACGGCGCTGCGTCCATCGCCGAGCAGCAACAGTACCGGCAGGTTCAGTGTATTGATGGCGCTCAGTTCGCGGCGCAGTACGCGCGCCTGCAGGCCGGCGCGGGCGGCGGCGCGGGGCAGCAGTTCGAGGCTCAGGCGCTGGTCGGCCAGCGGCAGGCCGGCGCACAGGCTGGCACGGCTGGCCGGGCACCCATGAACCTTGCACAGGATCAGCAGGCCATCGAGCAACGGATCATCCGCAGCCAGGGTGGGCTGCGTGCTTTGCATACTGGTCACGATGGCCTACTCCTGCCGCGGTGGACGGGAGGCGGTTGCAGAGGTCTACAGCCGCCTGATGCAGGGCCTAGCGCATGTCGGGCAACTGCGCCTCATTGCGTACGTCGGTCTTGGCGATGGCTTCCGGTGGCAGCGAGATGCGCTGCTTGCTCAGCAACTCGCCCATGGTCGCCAGCACCCGGTACATGGAGAACTCTTCGGTGTAGCGCACCTCGGTGTAGCGGCGGTTGGCGTTGTACAGCTCGTTCTCGCTGTCGAGCACGTCGAGCAGGGTGCGCTGGCCCAGGCCGAACTGGTCCTGGTAGGCACCGCGTACGCGTTGAGTGGTCTCGGCGTATTCGCGGGCGCTAGGGGTCTGCTTGCGCGCGTTGTTCATGGCGTTCCAGGCCAGGCTCAGGTTCTCGGTGAGCTCGCGCAGGGCATTGTTGCGGATGTCCATGGCCTGGTTGATCTTGTGCGCATCGGACTGCAAGCGCGCCTTGTCGCTGCCGCCACGGAACAGGTTGTAGCTGAGCTCGACGCCGGCCTGCCAGTCGTTGTTGCTGTGGCCGCGCTCGCCGCCCAGGTTGTTGTTGGCGCCGGTGGCCAGCACTGCGTCCAGGCGTGGATAGAACGGCGACTTGGCCACTTCGTACTGTTTCTCCGCCGCGTTGACATCGGCCTGGGCGGACTTGAGGTACGGGTTGTTCTCGCGCATGCCCTGGCGGGCTTCGTCTAGGGTGCCGGGCATCTGGATCTTGATCGAGGTCGGCGTTTCCAGCTCGTCCGGCTGGCGGCCGATGACGCTGTAGAAGTTGGCCTCGGCGTCGGCCAGGTCGACCTCGGCGGTGTCCAGGTTGTTTTCCGCCAGGGCGCGGCGGGCGCGGGACTGGTCGAGGTCGGCGGTGCTGCCGACACCGCGTTCGCTGCGCAGGCCGATCTGGTCGTTGACGCGCAGGTGCGCCTGCAGGTTGTTCTTGGCCAGGGTCACCAGCTCACGGCGCTTGAGTACTTCCAGGTACACCTCGATGGCGCGCAGGGCGACATCCTGGGCGATGGCCTGGGTGTAGTACGCGCGCGAGGTGGCCACCGATTCGGTACGCCCGACTTCGTTGGAGGTGTTGAAGCCGTCGAAGATCATCTGCCGCAGGCGCAGTTCGGACTGTGTGTAGTTGAGGGTTTCCTTGTTGTGATTGCGCGTGCCGTCGGGGTTGATGCCGCGCGTATTGAGGTTGTCCGAGCGCTGACGGCCATAGCCGGCCACCAGGTCGACGGTGGGGAAGTAGCCTCCGCGCGCGAACTTCACATCCTCATCGGCCGACAGCTTGCTGTTGCGATTGGAGCTGATCTGAGGGTGGTAGTCCACGGCGCTCTGGACAGCCTCGGTGATCGACATCGCCTGAGCGTTGGCACAGGCCATGGCCAACAGAATCGCACTGGTGATGGGGGTTAACACGCGCATGGGGTACTTCTCCCTGGTCTTTAAAAAGATCCTGCTATTCGCCAAAAAAATGACGAAAAATTGAGTTGAAACCGTTTCAGGTTTGTAACAACAGAGCTAAGAACATTTAACGGGCAAGCTAAGAAGATTTTTTCATAAGGTCTATGCGAAAAAAAACTTATGCGGTCTAAGCAAACCGAGACATTGTTCTATTCAAGCGCTCGGGTAAATCGGCTGCAGTACCTGATTTCCGGGCTTCTGAGAAAGTTCCAGATTTTTTGCAGCTAAGGACCCTGGAGAGGACAACAACGGCGGAATTTGGCGACAAAAAATTGGCATTAGAATAATGGCCAATTACCACTACCGCACGTGTTGAGCTGTCTTGGTGAAGGCGATTTCTCACCCTTGTGACAGACGCGAGACCCGCAAAGGATCGCTTCCCGCATTACCTGGCCTGTCCGCCACTGCAGAAAGCCAATCGGCAGGGGAGGCGTGCGTTCATGGCTAAATCAATTGGCGTGGTCAGCAAGGTCATAGGTCAGGTATTCGCGGTGGGCAGCGACGGTGCCAAGCGCCTGCTGGTGGAGGGCGATCGGCTGTTCGCGGGCGAGCAGCTGGAAACCGGAGCCGCGGGTGCTGTGGCCGTACGTTTGCACAACGGCGCCGAGCTGACGTTGGGACGAGGCAGCAGCCTGGAGATGACTCCTGACCTGTTGGCCAATCGAGCTCCCCACGTACATGCCCCTGATACGCTGCCCAGCCAGGCGCAGCTCAGCGATGTCGAGCGCCTGCAACAAGCCATTGCCGCAGGTGCCGACCCGACGCAGGAGGGCGAGGCACCCGCCGCCGGGCCTGCCGCCAATGGCGCGCCCGGGGCCTTGGGGGGCGGGCACAGCTTCGTGTTGCTGACCGAAGTGGCCGGGCGGGTCGATCCGACCATCGGCTTCCCTACCGCAGGCTTCAACGGTATTCCGGAACTGGCCAACCGCTACATCGGTACCCTGGATGTCGACAACAACGCAGGGCCGTTCGGGCCTCCGGCCATTCCTCCGATCAATCCTCCTGTAAATCCGCCTGTCACACCGCCGGACAATCCTGTGACCCTGCGCGGGCTCGACCTGAGCCCCGCCGAACTGACTCTCAACGAAGCGAACCTGCCGTTGGGGTCGGCCAGCAACCCGGCGGCCCTGACCCAGTCCGGCAGCTTCACCGTGGTCGCGCCGGATGGTGTGTTCAACCTCAGCGTCGGTGGTATCAACGTGGTGACTGCCGGGGTGGTGACCGGCGTGGGCCAGTCGATCACCACCGGCCTTGGCAACATCCTCACCATCACCGGTTACAACCCGTCCACGGGCGTGGTCAGCTACAGCTACACCCTCACCGGCGCCGAGCAGCATGCGGACGGAGCGGGCAACAACGAACTCGGCGAGCATTTCCCGGTGCTGGTCAGCGACACGGATGGCGATGTGGCCAGTGGTTCGCTGGACGTGATCATTCGCGACGATGTGCCCACGGCGGTCAACGACACCAATGCGGTCACTGCCACCGAGCAGCACACCCAACTTACCGGCAACGTGCTGGACAACGACGTCCAGGGCGCCGATCGGGTGGTCGGCGGCCCCGTGGTAGCCGGTACCTACGTTGGAACCTACGGCACCCTGGTGCTCGCTGCGGACGGCTCCTACACCTACACGCTCAACCCCGAGGATGCGGACTTCAAGAACCTCAACGGTGGCGGACATGGCGTCGAGACCTTCACCTACACCCTGAAGGATGCGGACGGTGACACCAGCAGTGCGACCCTGACCCTGAACATCACCAACCTCGACGATCCGGTAACGCTCGGTGGCCTGGATGTGAAGGGCGGTGAACTGACGGTCTACGAGAAGCACTTGAGCAACGGCAGTGCGCCGGATAGCACTGCCCTGACCCAGAGCGGCAGCTTTACCGTCAGTGCACCGGACGGCCTGCAGACCCTGACGGTCGGCGGTATCAGCGTGGTCAGCGGAGGCCTGGTAGCGGGCTTCCCGCAGTCGATCACGACCGCGCTGGGCAACACCCTGACCATCACCGGCTACAACCCGACCACCGGCGTGGTCAGCTACAGCTACACCTTGCTCGGTAACGAAGGCCATCCCGTGGGCGAGGGCACCAACAGCCTGAGCGAGCATTTCAGCGTGATCGCCCAGGACACCGATGGCAGCAGCGCCACGGCCACCCTGGATGTGAATATCGTCGACGACGTGCCCCAGGCGCAGCCCGATTCGGCCAGCGTGGTGGAAGGTGGCACGGTCAGCGGCAATGTGCTGCTTAACGATCAGTTGGGCGCCGACCAGGCTGGCACCAGCAATGTGGTGGTGGGCGCGCGGGCGGGGTCCGATACCTCGACCTCGGCCATCGGCAATCTCAACACCGCGATCGGTGGTCTGTACGGCACCCTGACCATCGATGCCGCCGGCAACGCCACCTACCATGCCAACCCGAATGCCGTGGCGCCGGCCGGTGCCACCGATGTGTTCGTCTATACCATTCGCGACACCGACGGAGACGAAAGCACCACCACCATCACCATCAACGTCAAGGACTGCTCGCTGATCGCGGGGCCTAACGATGGCGTGACGGTGTACGAGAAGGCGCTGGACCTGGTGAAGGATGGCAACGACCTGGCGCCGGGTACCGTCACCGGCAGCGCGCCGAGCTCCACCGGCGAAACCGCCTCCGGTAGCCTGGCGGGTTCTGTGAGCGGTGGCGTCGGTGCCCTGACCTATACGCTGGTGGGCAGCGCGGTGGGCCAGTATGGCCAGATCCAGCTCAATGCCGACGGCTCCTACACCTACACGCTGACCTCGGCACCGAAATCGTCGGATAACGTCAATGATGGGCCGAACAGTCTGACCGAGAGTTTCACCTACGAGGTGAAGGATTCGCTGGGCAACTCGACCACCAGCACCATCGTCATCACCATCGTCGACGACGTACCCAAGGCACACAGCGATTTCGCCAATGTCTTCGAGGGCGGCACGGTCAGCGGCAACGTACTGGTCAACGATGTGTTCGGTGCCGATGTGGTGGCCGATGGCAAATACGTGGTCGGGGTTCGCGCAGGCGGGGACACTTCCACGTCGGCCATCGGCCAACTCGGCGTCCAGGTGGTCGGTCAGTATGGCTACCTGACCCTCGATGCCCAGGGCAACGCGACCTATCATGCCAACCCCGACAGCGTCGCGCCGCCCGGTGCCACGGATGTGTTCGTCTACACCATCCGCGATGCCGACGGTGACGAGAGCACCACCACCATCACCATTGATATCCACGACTGCTCGTTGGTCGCGACGCCTGATGGCGGCGTGACGGTGTACGAGAAGGCGCTGGACCTGGTGAAGGATGGCAATGATCTGGCGCCGGGCAGCGTCACCGGCAGCGATCCGCATTCCTCAGGCGAGACGGCGTCGGGCTCGCTGGCCGGGTCGGTGAGTGGCGGTATCGGGGCGATGACCTTCACCCTGGTGGGCAACGCCACCGGGCAGTACGGGCAGATTCAGCTCAATGCCGATGGTTCCTACACCTACACGTTGACCTCGGCGCCGAAATCGCCGGGCAACGTCAACGACGGCGCGAACACGCTGACGGAGTCCTTCACCTACCAGGTGAAGGATTCGCTGGGTAATTCGACTACTGGCACCATTGTCATCAGCATCGTCGACGATGTGCCCAAGGCGCACTGCGATGTGGCCAGCGTGACTGAAGGCGGTGTGGTCAGCGGCAACGTACTGGACAACGACATTGTCGGCGCCGATGTGCGGGGGGACGGCCAGTACGTGGTCGGCGTGCGTGCCGGCTCCGACACCTCGACTTCGGCGATTGGCCAGGTCGGCAGCCAGGTCATGGGCCAGTACGGCTACCTGACCGTCGATGCACAGGGCAATGCGACCTATCACGCCAACCCCAACAGCGTGTCCCAGGCCGGCGCTACCGACGTGTTCGTCTACACCCTCCGCGATGCCGACGGCGACGAGAGCACGACGACCATCACCATCAACGTGCACGACAGCAAGCTGGTGGCCTGCGAAGACAGCGAAGTGAAGGTGTATGAAAAAGCACTGGACCTGAGCAAGGATGGCAACGACCTGGCGGCAGGCAATGTCACCGGCAGCGACCCGCACTCGACAGCGGAAACTGCATCCGGCAGCCTCGTGGGCTCGGTGGGTGGGGGTGTGGGCGCACTGACTTTCAGCCTGGTGGGCAACGCCACGGGGCAATCTGGCCAGATCCAGCTCAACGCCGATGGTTCCTACACCTACACATTGACCTCGGCACCGAAAACGCCGGGCAACGTCAATGACGGTGCGAACAGCCTGACCGAGTCCTTCACTTATCAAGTGACGGACTCCGTAGGTAACTCGACCACCAGCACCATCGTCATCACCATCGTCGACGACGTACCCAAGGCCCATTGCGATGTGGCCAGCGTGACTGAAGGTGGTGTGGTCAGCGGCAATGTGCTGGACAACGATGTTGTCGGTGCCGATGTGCGGGCAGATGGTCAGTATGTGGTCGGCGTGCGCGCAGGCTCCGATACTTCGACTTCGGCAATTGGCCAGCTTGGCAGCCAGGTCATGGGCCAGTACGGCTACCTGACCCTCGATGCCCAGGGCAATGCGACTTATCACGCCAACCCTGACAGTGTGTCCAAGGCCGGCGCTAGCGACGTGTTCGTCTACACCATTCGCGATGCCGATGGTGACGAGAGCACCACGACCATCACCATCAATGTGCAGGACAGCAAGCTGGTGGCCTGTGAGGACCGTGACGTCACCGTGTACGAGAAAGCGCTCGACCTGGTCAAGGACGGTAACGACCTGGCGGCGGGCACGGTCACGGGCAGTGACCCGCACTCAACGGCGGAAACCGCCTCCGGCAGCCTGGTGGGATCGGTCGGCGGGGGTATTGGTGCATTGACCTATAGCCTGGTGGGCAATGCTGTCGGCCAGTTCGGGCAAATCCAGATCAACGCCGACGGCTCCTACACCTACACCCTGACTTCGGCACCGAAAACGCCGGGTGGGGCGGACGATGGCGCCAATCGAGTCGTCGAGTACTTCACCTACAAGGCCACCGATTCACTGGGCAACAGTGTCACCAGCAGCATCGCCATTTCCATCGTCGATGATGTGCCCAAGGCCGCGTGCGCCGAGCGCAGCATCACGCCCGGCCAGGTGGACTCCAATATCCTGCTGGTGATCGATGTCTCCGGCAGCATGAACGTTGACTCTGGTGTGCAGGGGCTGAGCCGTCTGGCCTTGGCCAAGCAGGCGATCAACGCCTTGCTCGACAAGTACGACGACATGGGCGATATCAAGGTGCAGATCGTCACCTTCGCCACCGGGGCCTGGGTCAAGACGCCGGTCTGGGTAACGATCGCCGAGGCCAAGAGCATCGTCGCCGGGTTGAGCGCCGACGGCTCGACCTACTACGACTCCGCCGCGACCAAGGCGCAGGAAGCCTTTGTCACCAGCGGCAAGATCGCGGGGGCGCAGAACATTAGCTACTTCTTCTCCGACGGCGTGCCCACAAGCGGCCATTCGATGACCGCCGTGCGCGAAACAGCCTGGGAAAGCTTCCTCGACAACAACGGGATCAAGTCCTACGCCATTGGCCTCGGCACCGGGGTGAACCAGGCCAACCTCGACCCGCTGGCCTACGATGGCAGCAGCCATGTCGACACCGACTCGGTGGTGGTCACCGATCTGAGCCAGCTCAGCGCGGTGCTGTCCGGCACGGTACAAGGTGCGCCGATTACCGGCAGCCTTATGAGCGGTGGCCACTTCGGTGCCGATGGCGGCTTTATCAAGGCGCTGCTGGTCGATGGCACCACCTACACCTTCGACCCGAAAGCCAACGCCGGCCAGGGCGGCTATACGGTCGCCGGTGGCCCGGACAAGGCCAGTTTCGACACCACCGGCAATACCCTGTCGATCAAGACAGCGCTCGGTGGCACGCTGCTGGTGGACATGGACACCGGCGAATTTACCTACACGCCGCCGAAGGACACCGGCAGCAGCCAGGTCGAGAAATTCGGCTTCACTGTCAGCGACAACGACGGCGACACCAGCAGTGCCAGCCTGGTGGTGAAGATCAACAGCAACAGCGCCCCGGTGGCGGGGGCCGACCACATCATCACCAACATCGCCGGTGCCAGCGTCACCGTACCGGCCGAGGCACTGCTGGCCAATGACAGCGATGCGGATCACGATCCTCTGAGCGCTGCGCCCATCACCTTCAACACGGGCTTTGCCGACAAGGGCGCGGGCTTCACGGTGGGCAGCCAGGTGCAGACACTCAAGTTCGACGGCACCGCCAACAAGCCCGAAAACCAGCTCAAGGACCTGGCGCGCAGTGACTTCACTGCGGTCTCGGGCTCCATGACGGCGGCCCTGGTGATTGCTGGCTACCTGGGTTCGATCAGCACCGGCAATGCCAACGATGAGGACACATTGACCGTAACCCTGCGCAAGGGCGAAAGCCTCAGCCTCGACCATGACCGCCCGGCAGGCAACCTGATGCTGGAATGGAAGGATGCCAATGGCGACTACCAGCCCATCGCCGACGGTGGCAGCTTCACGGCCAGCCACGACGGCGTGTACAGCATTCATGTGATCAACAGCGAGAACGCCGTGGGCAACAGCAAGGCGGCGGAGAACTACAAGCTGAGCCTGGTGATCGACTACAGCCATGCCGAGAACGAGGTCTACCAGGGCAGCTACACGCTCAGCGACAACCATGGTGGCACCGCCTCCGGGGCGGTGGACATCACCTACCAGGCAGGTCATACCTTGCAGGGCACGGCGGGCGACGATGTACTGCTGGCGGGCAATGGCGACGACACCTTGAACGGTGGTGCCGGTCACGATGTGCTGGTGGGAGGGGCGGGGAACGACGCCCTGTATGGCGGGGAGGGGGATGATCTGCTGATCGGTGGCCCTGGCAACGACCTGCTGGACGGTGGGCCAGGCAATGACACCGCCAGCTACGCGTCGGCCACTGCCGGGGTGACGGTCGATCTCGGCCATGTCGGTGCGCAGAACACCGGCGGTGCGGGGCTCGACACCTTGGTCAGCATCGAGAACCTGATCGGCTCGGACTACAACGACACGCTGATCGGCAACGATGGGGACAATGTGCTCAGCGGTGGCCTGGGGGACGACATCCTCATCGCCGGTGGCGGTAACGACATCCTCATTGGCGGGCCAGGCAACGACACACTCACCGGCGGCAGCGGCAACGATACCTTCGTCTGGCACAAAGGCGACACCGGGCACGACCGGGTGACCGACTTCACGCCGGGCAGCGACCGGCTCGACCTGTCGCAATTGCTGCAGGGCGAGAACGCCACGGCGGCGTCACTGGATGACTACCTGCACTTCAAGGTCAGTGGCAGTGGGGTCAATGTGGTCTCGACCATCGAGGTCAGCAGCGTGGCGGGCGCTGCGGCGACCCAGACCATCGATCTTGCCGGTGTCGACCTGGCCCAGCATTACGGGGTGACGGCGGGAGCGGGAGGCATGATCGCGGCGGGGCACGATACCGCGACCGTCATCAACGGCATGCTCAACGATCATTCGTTGAAGGTGGATACCGTGTGACGACTTGCCTTCTGTAGGCGCGTGTTCAGGGCAGGCGCAGGGTCTTCTGCTTGAGGATGTAGAGCGTGACCAGTACGGCACTGGTGAGCATGAAGGCCCTGGCCCAGAACAGCGGCACCAGATAGCACGAAAGCCCGATGCTCGCCCACATCAGGCCGATGGCGTAGACCTTGCCCTTGAGCGGGATACCGTCTCCGTTGAGGTAGTCGCGAATCCACGGTCCGAGCCTGGGGTGGTTCACCAACCAGTCGTGGAATCGTGGTGAGCTGCGGGCGAAACAGGCCGCCGCCAGCAGCAGGAAAGGGGTGGTGGGCAACACCGGCAGGAAGATCCCCAGCACCCCCAGCGCGACACTGAGCCAGCCGACGGCCAGCAGCAGGTAGCGCACCACTGCGAATCAGTGGTGGCGCGGCTTGAGCAGGGCTGGTTTTTCGTCCGGCGCGTGCAGCAGCAGGAACAGCGCGCTGAGTGCCTCGGGAATCTGCACGACCATGTCGTCCTGCAGGTTGGCGTTGCTGGCGATGTCGGCAAACTCAGGTTGCTCGTCGAACAGGCCTGAGCCAACCATGATCGGCAGCAGCATTTCGCTGACTTCCTCTTCGGCGTTCTCGAACCAGGCCTCTTCACGCAGGAACACGCCTTCCATGAAGCCGATGCACCAGCCGCGCAGGTCGGAATCGTCCGGCTCGTCGGTCAGGTCCAGCTCGCAAGGCAGGTCGAACTCTTCGTCGCTGGCCAGCTGGCGAGCGATGTGGCCCTTGAGGGCCACCAGCGTCGCTTCGATCTCGGTGCGCTGGGCTTCGCTGGCGTAGTGAGGTTCTTCGGCGAAAAGCGCGTCGATCCATTCGCGCTCGGGGACGTCCTCGGCACAGATCGACAACGCGGTCAGGTAGCCGTGTGCGGCGACGTAGTCCAGTGCTTCCTCGTGCAGCTCGTCGGCGTCGAGGAAGGCTTGCAGGCGGGTCAGTTGCTCGGCGAAGGACATTACAGGGCTACCTTGGGGAATAAACGATAGTGAATTCTAGCACCTTGCAGCCTCGGCGGGGCAAAGGGAACGTCTGTCACCGTAGCCTGCCGCAGAGCAGGGCAGTCGGGTATACTCCGCGGTTTTTCAAGCCAGCTGGCGTTTCTGCGCAGCCCGGCAAAAACCGCTTACGCATTCGGTGTGCGCGCGGCGGATTTATCGTCCAGCCTGTGTCCAGGATGGTACGGCGATTTGGAGTGGCAAATGCTCGAACAGGCTCAGCGCGTCCTCAAGGATATCTTCGGCTACGACAGCTTCCGAGGTCGCCAGGCGGCGATCATCGAATGCGTGGCCAACGGGGGCGATGCACTGGTCCTGATGCCCACCGGTGGTGGCAAGTCGCTGTGTTTCCAGGTGCCAGGCCTGCTGCGGCCGGGCCTGACCGTGGTGGTTTCGCCGCTGATCGCATTGATGGACGACCAGGTCGCCACCCTCGACGAGCTGGGGGTGGCCGCGGCCGCGCTGAACTCGACGCTCAGCCCCGAGCAGCAGCGCGACCTGGCTGGGCGCCTGCGCCGCGGTGAGGTGAAGATGCTGTACCTGGCGCCTGAACGCCTGGTGCAGCCACGCATGCTGGAGTTCCTGCGCGACCTGGATATCGCGCTGTTCGCCATCGACGAAGCGCATTGCGTGTCGCAATGGGGGCATGATTTCCGCCCCGAGTACCTGCAACTGGGCCAGCTTGCCGAACTGTTCCCGCATGTGCCGCGTATTGCCCTGACCGCCACCGCCGACATGCGCACCCGTGAGGAAATCGTCCAGCGCCTGCATCTGCAGGGCGCGGAGCGTTTCCTGTCGAGCTTCGACCGGCCCAACATCTTCTATCGCATCGTGCCCAAGGAGTCGCCGCGCAAGCAACTGATGGCGTTTCTCGGCGAGCGGCGCGGCAACGCCGGCATCGTCTACTGCCTGTCGCGCAAGAAGGTCGATGAAACCGCCGCCTTCCTCTGCGAGCAGGGATTCCCGGCGCTGCCCTATCATGCCGGCCTGGCTGCAGAGACCCGCTCGGCCAACCAGCACCGCTTCCTCAACGAGGAAGGGCTGATCATGGTCGCCACCATCGCGTTCGGCATGGGCATCGACAAGCCCAACGTGCGTTTCGTCGCTCACCTGGACCTGCCCAAGTCGCTTGAGGCCTACTACCAGGAAACCGGTCGGGCCGGGCGTGATGGCCTGCCTTCCGATGCCTGGATGGCCTATGGCCTGCAGGACATGGTGATGCTCAAGCAGATGCTGCAGAACTCCGAAGGCGACGAACGTCACAAGCGTATCGAACAACATAAACTCGACGCGATGCTGGCGCTGTGCGAAGAGACGCGCTGCCGGCGCCAGTCGCTGCTGGCCTACTTCGATGAGGTGCTCGAGCAGCCCTGCGGCCATTGCGACAACTGCGTCGATAATGTGCAGACCTGGGATGCCACCGAGCCCGCGCGTCAGGCACTGTCGGCCGTGTTTCGTACTGGCCAGCGCTATGGGGTCGGCCATCTGGTCGATGTCCTGCTGGGCAAGGATACCGAGAAGGTACGCAATTTCGGTCACGAGAAACTGTCGGTGTTCGGGGTCGGCAAGGCGTTGGGCGAGCACGAATGGCGGTCGCTGTTCCGTCAGCTGGTTGCCCGCGGCCTGGTGGACATCGACCTCGAGGGTTATGGCGGCCTGCGTCTGTCCGACACCTGCCGGCCACTGCTGCGAGGCGAGGTGAACCTGCAATTGCGCCGCGATCTCAAGCCGCAGACCGTGGCCAAGTCTTCGGGCAGTGGCGGCGGCAGTCCAGCCAGTCAGTTGGTGCGTGCCGAAGAGCGCGAGCTGTGGGAAGCGCTGCGCACACTGCGCCGCAAGCTGGCGGAGGAGCACAGCGTGCCGCCCTATGTCATCTTCCCCGATTCGACGTTGCTCGAGATGCTGCGCAGCCAGCCCACCAGTCTCAGCGACATGGCCCAGGTCAGCGGCGTGGGCGCGCGCAAGCTGGAGCGCTATGGCCAGGCGTTCCTGGAAGTACTCAACGGCGCCGGCGGCACCGAGGAGGCGCCGAAGGTGGTGCTCGACCTGCGGCACGAACTGGTCAGCCTGGCCCGCGCTGGGATGACTCCGGCGCAGATCGCCGGGCAATTGAACTGCAGCGAGAAGAACGTCTACAGCCTGTTGGCCGAGGCCATCGGGCGCCAGGAGCTGAGCCTGGAGCAGGCGCTAGACTTGCCAGAAGAATTGATGATGGAGGTGCAGGACGCATTCCTCGACGGGGAGGGTGAACTGCCGCCGGTTTCGGCCATCGCTCCGCAGTTTGGCCAACGCGTGCCGGAAGGGGTGCTGTATTGCGTGCGGGCGGCGCTGGCGGCGGAGTTCGAGCTTTGAGGCAGCAGTGCCTGTTGCCGCAAGCGTAGGGTGGCGCTGACAACGCCGGGTATCCCGGCCATTCCTGACCTTTGTCATTCTTTTTGTCGATTATCGGACCTTTCCCACTCGTCGAGCCTTGCCTGATACCCCGGGGCATGATTAGCTGACTAATAATTAGTTCTATCGATCGAGTTGCTTATGCCCCTGACCGACAACCAACACCGCTTCGGCATGCAGCTGGCCCAGATGTCCCGGGGCTGGCGCGCCGAACTGGACCGCCGCCTGGCTGGGCTGAACCTGTCCCAGGCCCGCTGGCTGGTGCTGCTGCACTTGGCCCGTTTCGACGAATCGCCGACCCAGCGCGAGCTGGCGCAGAGTGTCGGCGTCGAAGGCCCGACCCTGGCGCGTCTGCTCGACAGCCTGGAAAGTCAGGGGCTGGTACGGCGCCAAGCGGTCATGGAAGATCGGCGGGCGAAGAAGATCCTGTTGTGCCCGCCTGCAAAACCGCTCATCGATCAGATCGAAACCATTGCCAATGCCCTTCGCGCCGAACTCTTCACGGGCGTTGATGAGGCGGATCTGGAGGTGTGCATGCGTGTGCACGCGAAGATTCTTGGCAATCTCGAGAAGTCCTGACCACAGCACTACGCTTAGCGGTACAAGAAAACGGATAGTGGCTCACGCCCTATCCGTTTTTTTGTCGCGCCTTCGTACGCGCTAGAAGGTGTGTCCCAGATTCAGGTACACCGCCTTCTGGTGCTCGGTGTTGGCGCCATAACTGATGTTCAGCGGCCCAAGTGGCGTGTCCAGCCCAAGGAAGATGCTCGCGGCGTTGATATAGCCACTGTCGAACTCGTTGTCGTTGTTCCAGGCGCGGCCACGCTCCAGCGACCCGCCCAGGTACAGCGGGAAGTCCAGCGGCAGGTAGGCGCGCGGTGTCAGGCGACGGTAGTAGACCACGCGCATCAGGCTGATGTTCTGCCCCGACACCGAGTCCTGGCGAAAGCCCGATAGCTGCCGAGCGCCGCCAAGCACGAAGCTGGAGGTCACCACCTCGGTATCGTCCAGGGTGCGGCCATAGCGGCCGCCGAATACCCAGGTGTTCGGCCCGTAGCTCAACGCCTTGTCGATGTTGAACTGCCACTGTCGGTAGTCGCTGTCCGAGTCCAGCGAGCGGTCGTACTTGCGCAAGGTCAGGCCGATGTCTTCGCCGCTGTGGGGGAAGTACACGTTGTCGAGGGTGTCGAAGGAGTATTTCAGTTCGTAGAAGCCTTCATTGAAGCTGACCTTTGGCAGGTCCTGGTCGCCGATGCGCACTTCCGCCTCACCCCAGGCCTTGCCTACGCCCAGGCGTACTTCCCCGTAGGTGCCGATCTGTCGACCCAGGTTCAGACCAAAGCCGTAGCGTTCCAGGCGGTACTCGGCCACCGGGTCGTTGTCCAGAGTCGCTTCGATGTTCTGCGAGCCGAGCGACAGGTACGGGGCGACGAAGTAGCGCGAGCCGACGTCCAGCGGCTGGTAGAACTCGCTGTAGAGCTCCTGCTGATCGCCGATCTGTGCCCGGGTCAGCCATTCGGCGCCCAGGCGATTGATGCCGTTCATTCGATAGCTGGCACCCAGATTGAAGGCACTGTCGCCGCGCATGTCATCGGACAGGTTCAGGCCCAGGCGCAGGTAGTCGGTACCGCCGCGTTTACCCCGGGCGTTGATCACCAGCGTGTTCTCCTCGCCCTTGTGCACCACGCGGTACTGCACCCGGTCGAAGTAGTCCAGGCCGTAGAGGGTACCCATATCGGTTTGCAGGCGCTCCAGCTCCAGCGGCTCGCCCAGGGGTTGGCGGATGTAGTAGCGGATCACGTCATCGCTGACCTTTGAATCGTTCTCCACCTTGATCGCCGTGATGATGGGCGTGCGCTGTTGCGCAGAGCGTGCCACGGCCAACTGGCTGTCGCCGCCAGCCTGGCGCAGCACCGCCAGGCGTGCGTCGAGGGCGCGGGTGGCGCGGTAGCCGGCGTCGATCATGTCCTGGGCACGGCCGAAGTCGGTCACGCCAAAGGCTGCCAGTGCTGGCTGTACCAGGATGTCGTCGCGGTGCAGGCTGGCCAGTTGTTCTTCGGAGTTGCGCCGGGTCATCAGGGTGATCGACTGGTTGAGCACGTCCACGACCGTGGCCAGTTGCTTGCGGCTGCGCAGCGGGGTACCGATATCGACGACGATGGCCATGTCCACGCCCATTTCGCGCACCACATCCAGCGGGATGTTGTCGACCATGCCACCGTCCACCAGCAGGCGCCCGTCGAGCTCGACCGGGGCGAACACTGCCGGAATCGACATGCTGGCGCGCACCACCTGAGGCAGGTGACCACGGCGGAACACCACCTTCTCACCGCTGGCGATGTCGGTGGCAACGGCGCGGAACGGGATCGGCAGTTTGTCGAAGTCACGGATGTCAGCGGTGTGGGCCAGCTTGCTTTCCAGCAGCAATGACAGGTTCTGGCCCTGTATCACCCCCAGCGGCAAGCCAAGGCTGCCGTCATCGCGAAAGCTCAGCTTCTGCTTGACCAGGAAATCGCGGTCGTCCTGCTTGCGGCGAAACGGCACATCCTTGCGCGGCGGAGCGTCGGAAAGTGCCTGCTGCCAGTCGAGGGTACGGGCCAGGTGTTCGAGCTCCTCGATGCTGTAGCCGGAGGCATACAGGCCGCCAACCACCGCACCCATGCTGGTCCCGGCGATGGCGTCGATGTGCACGCCCTGTTCTTCCAGGGCCTTGAGCACGCCGATATGCGCAAGGCCGCGGGCAGCACCCCCCGACAGCACCAGGCCGACCTTGGGCCGAGGCGGCTCCACGGCCAGGGCGGTGAACGAGGTGAGCGCCAGCAACAGGCATAACAGCAGATGATGCATCGTGAGTCTCAACGCGATGGGCAAAGACCGCTAGTATAAGCGGCTCACTCACCAGGAACTGTCTCCACATGGCCGATACCAAGCCAGAAGTTGTCATCACGTATTGCACGCAGTGCCAATGGCTGCTGCGTGCTGCCTGGCTGGCTCAGGAGCTGCTCAGCACCTTTGCCGACGATCTTGCGCGAGTCGCCCTGGAGCCGGGCACCGGTGGGGTGTTTCGCATCACCTGCGACGGCGCGCAGATCTGGGAGCGCAAGCTCGATGGTGGCTTCCCCGAGGCCAAGGTGCTCAAGCAGCGGGTGCGTGACCAGATCGACCCGCAGCGAGACCTGGGCCACAACGACCGTTGATCATGCGCCTTCGGCCAGGCGTTCCCTCCTTGCCGGTGGCTCGGCAGACAGGCGGCTGGACAGCACGATGGCGAAGATGATCAACGCCCCGCCAGCGAGCATGCGCAGGGTGGGCGTCTCGGCGAACACCATCCAGGCCACGGCGATACCGTAGACCGGCTCCATGCCGAAGACCACCGAGGCGGTGCGGGCCTTGATCACTGCCAGGCTGGCGACGAACAGGCTGTGCGCCACCCCGGTGCAGAAGATGCCGAGCAGGGCGATCCATAGCCAGTCCATGGGCTTCACCGCGCCGAGCCCCGGCAAGGCGAAGGGCAGGAGGCACACACCGACCACCAGGTTCTGGCACAGCGCAGCCTGTACCGCAGGCACGCGGCCGGAGCCGGCTCGATTGGTCAGCGACAGCAGCGAGAACAGCAGGCCCGAAAGCAAGGCCCAGAGCAGGCCGCCCGTAGCCTCGCTGGCCAGGTTGAACGCCGGGGTGACCAGCACCAGGCCGATGCTTACCAGCAGTACCAGCAGGGCTTCGTTGCGACGGATGCGCTCGCGGAACAGCACGCCTTCGAGGATCACGGTGAACGCTGGAAAGCTGGCAAAGCCGAGGGTGGCGATGGCAACGCCGCCGACCCGCACGGCGATGAAGAAGCTCACCCAGTGCCCGGCCAGCAATATGCCGCCAAGCAGCAGGCGCCCCAGGTCCTGAGCCCTGAGTCGCTGCCAGCCCTTGCGGGCGAGGCCGGCGAACAGGGCCAGGGCCAGCACCGCGAAGAGTGCGCGGCCAAAGACGATGACCGAGGGCGTGGCACTGGCGGCCAGTTTGCCGAAGACGCCGGTGAGGCCGAAGAACAGCGCGCCGATGTGCAGGGCGCCGAGGGCAGTACGGTGGTTCATGGTGAGTCCTTGCTCGAGATCTTTGCTCGCACTTGCGCGGGTAGACCGTACCCACAGGCTGGCACAGGCACAGTGTAGAGCCCGGGGAAAACAGATTCTGTCGCCATCCTGGCGTCAGTTGTCGCCAGACTCTCGTCGCAGCGCCAGCGGCGTAAGGCCGAACGCCCGCAATATCGCCGCCGAAAATGCACTCTGCGAGCTGTAACCCACCTGTGCGGCGATTTCGCCCATCGGCAGCGAGGTAAGGACGATCAGTTGCCGCGCCTTGAGCAAACGCCGCTGGCGGATGTAGTCCATCGGTGTCATGCCGCATTCCTCGACGAAGCGTGCGTGCAGGCGAGCACCTGACAAACCGGCCAGCCTTGCCAGGTCGGCGACTTGCAGAGGGTGTGCGGCATGACGCTCGATATGTGCATCGAAGGCTGCGTAGGGCAGGCGTTTGCTGGGCGTGGTGGGGGCGGCGGCGGTGTTCAGGCTGGCCAGCAGCAGGAGTGCACCTTGGCGGCTGATCAGCGGATCGTCCACCGCGCTCGCTGCGAGCCAGTCCACCAGTTGCTGCTGGCGGCCGTCGAGCAGCAGCGTCGCTGGGCGTTCGAGCAGGCGGTGGCTGGCCTCGGCGTGGCCGCCCATCTGTTCGCGCAGCCAGTGTTCGCCTGGAATATCCAGCACCAGGCAGTGGCTACCCGCGTCGCTGGCGCAGGTGTGGTGAAAACCGGCGGGGACCACGATGAGCCCCTGGCGGTCGATACGCGTGCCTCGACCCTGTACCTCGAAATCGAGGTGCCCACGCAGGCCGAACACCAGTTGCGGGTGTTCGTGACTATGGGCGAGCAACTCGTCGCGGTAATGGCGCAGGGACAGGATCGGACCGACCATGGGAGCATCCTTGGGGCAGGGGAGCAGTGTATCGCAGTGCCGCGCAGGGGGAGCGGTTTTAGCCGCGAAAGGTAAACAATGCGCAATCCGCGCCCGACCACTCGTCACACGACTGCCACCGATCTGTCATGCGCACCTGCCAGTCTCCTGCAAACAGCGCCGGAGGCCGCCCCATGACACATGCCGAACTTGTCCGTCCGTCACGCAAGCAGCGGGTGCGCACCCTGTGGATCTCCGATGTGCACCTGGGCACCCGGGATTGCCAGGCCGAGCACTTGTCGCAGTTTCTCAAGGGCTATCAGGCCGACCGCGTCTACCTGGTCGGCGACATCATCGACGGCTGGAAGCTGCGTAGCGGTATCTATTGGCCGCAAGCCCATACCAATGTGATTCGTCGCCTGTTGACCATGAGCAAGCGCGGTACCGAGGTGATCTACGTCACCGGCAACCACGACGAGTTCCTGCGCCGTTATTCGAAGCTGATCCTGGGCAATATCCAACTGGTCGACGAGGCCGAGCACCTTACCGCCGATGGTCGGCGCCTGCTGGTGGTGCACGGTGACCAGTTCGATGTGATCACCCGCTATCACCGCTGGTTGGCATTTCTGGGCGACCGCGCCTATGAATTCACCCTGGTGCTCAATCGTTGGCTCAACCATTGGCGTGCCCGCTACGGGTATGGCTACTGGTCGTTGTCGGCGTACCTCAAGCACAAGGTCAAGGGTGCGGTGAATTTCATCAGCGACTTCGAGGATGCGATTGCCCATGAGTGCACACGCCGGGGGTTCCAGGGCGTGGTGTGTGGGCATATTCACCACGCCGAGATCCGCAAGGTGGGCGAGGTCGAGTACCTCAACTGCGGTGACTGGGTCGAATCGTGCACGGCATTGATCGAGCACTGGGATGGCCACATCGAGCTGTACCGTCTGGCCGATGCCCAGGCGCGGGAGACCGAGCGCGTCGCGGCATTGCGCGAGCCGGCTTAGCGCGGCGCGGCCGCAGGCCTCTCAAAGACTGATCTTGCCTCGCAGGATATCGCGGAACATCGCGAAATCACCAATCAGGCTATACAGCGGATACGTGAAGGTGGCCGGTCGGTTCTTCTCGAAAAAGAAGTGCCCGACCCAGGCGAAGCCGTACCCGGCGAACGGTATGGCCAGCAATAGCAGCCAGTTGCCGCTGCCAATGGTGTAGGCCAGCAGGGCGATGACCAGGCTGGTGCCGACGAAGTGCAGGCGTCGGCAGGTAGGGTTGGCGTGTTCGCCGAGGTAGTAGGGGTAGAATTCGGCAAAACTGCGAAACTGCGCTGTGCTGTTCATGGGCTGTGTTCCCGCAGGTGCGTTTTTGTTCAGGATACACGGCGTGGAGCCTGTTTCGAGTCTAGAGTCACTGGGAGTGGCTACCAGTGACAATTGGCGCCAATTGAATATCCTTTCGATTCACCGCTGGAGCGGTCAGCACAAGAAGCCTGTCATGAGTGAAAGAACCACGTCAGCCAGCTGGGCATCAGGGATCGTCAAGGCGCTCGAGCTGGAAGGGCTCGACTGTCGTGCCATGTTCAAGCAACTCGGGTTGGACTTCGCCGCCCTCGATGATCCGGATGCGCGCTTCCCTCAGGACGCCATGACCCGCCTCTGGCAGTTGGCGGTGGAGCTGTCGGGAAACGAGGCCATCGGCCTGAACATGGCGCGAGTGGTGCGGCCGGCGTCCTTCCACGTGGTCGGCTATGCGCTGATGTCCAGCCGTACGTTGGCCGAAGGTTTCGAGCGACTGGTGCGTTATCAGCGGATCATCGCCGAAAGCTCCGACCTGAGTTTTCGTCTCGGGCCTGAGGGCTATTCGCTGATTCTTACCGTTCACGGTGATCACCTGCCGCCGACCCGGCACAGCTCGGAAGCCTCGTTGGCCTGCGCGCTGTCGCTGTGCAGTTGGCTCAGTGGTCGCCCGGTACAGCCGCGCCGGGTGCTGATCCAGGGGCCGCAACCCAGGAATGTCGAGCCTTATCGGGTCGCGTTCCGCGCGCCACTGGTGTTTGGGGCTCCCCACGATGCGCTGGTGCTCGAGCGAGCCGACATGGAAGCGCCGCTGCCCACCGCCAACGAAGCGATGGCAATTCTCCATGACCGTTTTGCGGGCGAATACCTGGCGCGCTTCTCGGAAAGTCGCGTCACCCATCGGGTGCGCCAGACCCTGTGCCGTATCCTGCCCCAGGGCGAACCCAAGCGCGAAACCGTGGCCCAGGCCTTGCACCTGTCCCAGCGCACGCTGCAGCGGCGCTTGCAGGAGGAAGGCACCAGTTTCCAGACCCTGCTGGACGACACCCGGCGCGAGCTGGCCGAGCAATACCTGGCGCAGCCAGGCATGACCTTGCTGGAAACCGCTTATCTGCTGGGTTTTGCCGATCCGAGCAATTTCTACCGGGCCTTCCGCCGCTGGTTCGACGTCACGCCCAGCGAGTACCGCGCGCGCCTGGAGGCGTCAGTGGTCAGTGACGCCAGAACGCAGGCATGCACAACACCAGCACCGTGATGATCTCCAGGCGGCCGAGCAGCATGCCGCCGGCGAGAATCCACTTGGCTGCATCCGGCAGGCTGGCGAAGTTGCCGGCCGGGCCGATCACCTCGCCCAGGCCCGGCCCCACGCCGGAAACGGTACTGGCCGCGCCGGTCAGGGCGGTCATCCAGTCCACGCCCAGCAGCGACAGCAACAGGGCGATGACGCAGATGGTCACGGCGAAGAAGAACGAGAAGGTCAGGATCGAGCGCACGATTTCTTCGTCGAGGCGGTGACCATTGTATTTCTGCTTGATCACTGCGCGCGGGTGGATCAGCTGGTTGAGGCTGGCCTTGAGCAGGATGTACGCGACCTGGAAGCGAAAAATCTTGATGCCACCGGCGGTCGAGCCGGAGCAGCCGCCGATGAAGCCCAGGTAGAAGAACAGCATCAGCGAGAAGTTGCCCCACAGGCTGTAGTCGCCCAGGGCGAAGCCGGTGGTGGTGACCACCGAGGTAACGTTCAGTGCCACGTGGCGGAAGGCGTCGAGCCAGTGCAGGTCGGTGGTGGCCCAATACCAGGTGCCGAGCACGACCCAGGTGGCGACCAGCAACCCGAGCAGCCCCTGTACCTGCTGGTCGCGGATCAGCGCCCGGCGGTTGCCGCGCAGGGTGGCTACGTAAAGGGTGAAGGGCACGCTGCCAAGGATCATCACCACCACCGCGACCCAGTGCACCGCAGGAATGTCCCACTTGGCCAGCGACAGGTCGGAGGTGGAGAAACCGCCGGTGGAAATCGCCGACATGGCGTGGTTGATCGCGTCGAAGGGGCTCATCCCCGCCCACCAGAACGCCAGGCTGCCGAGTACGGTGATGCCGACGTACACCGCGACGATGAACTTGGCGACCATATGCGAGCGCGGCATGACCTTTTCCGAACGGTCCGAGGACTCGGTCTGGAACAGGCGCATGCCACCGATGCGCAGCAACGGCAGGATCGCCACCGCCATGCCGATGAAGCCGATACCGCCGAGCCAGTGCAGCATCGAGCGCCACATGAGGATGCCCGGCGACATGTTGTCCAGGCCGCTGAGCACCGTCGAGCCGGTGGCGGTGATGCCGGACATGCTTTCGAAGAAGGCGTCGGTGTAGCTGATGTGCTGGGTCAGCAGGAAGGGCAGGGCGGCGAATACGCAGACCACCAGCCAGCTGCTGACGGTGAGCAGGTACATGTCGCGGGGGCGCAGGTGCACGTGTTCCGGGCGGCCCGGCAGGACCATCGCCAGACCTGCGATGAAGGTGATCAGGCTCGACCAGAGGAACGACGGCAGGTCGCCGGTGCGCTCGAAGATCAGCAGGGTCGCCATGGGCACGACCATGCTCACCGCCAGGGTGATCAGGAAGATGCCGATGATGAAACCAATGATCCTTAAGGTCGGCAACGCCATGTGATCTGCTCTGACTCGAAACGGAAAGGGCGCCATTCTACCTGTGGGTCGCGGGATGTAAACGTGTGCCCGGCGGTGGGGGTGCGGACTTTTGATCGCGATCGCCGGCAAGTCGACTCCACATGTACGCGAGGTCCTTTAGAATGGCGGCACATTTCTTCTGCCAGGAGGGTAGCCGATGGAGGCTCTCGACGCATTGCTCAACCGTGTTTCCGTGCCACGCCTGACCGAACCTGCGCCCAATGCCGCGCAACGCGAGGGGTTGTTCCAGGCGGCGCTGCGTGCGCCGGACCACGGCCAGCTGCGCCCATGGCGTTTTCTGACCATCGAAGGGCAGGGGCGCGAAAAGCTCGGCGAGCTGTTCGCCGAAGCCGTGCAGGCCAAAGGCGATGCCAGCCAGGCGGCACTGGACAAGGCCCGGGCCATGCCGCTGCGCGCGCCCTTGCTGATCGTGGTCATTGCCCGTCTACAGGATCACTTCAAGGTGCCGAAGTCGGAGCAGCGCCTGGCGGCAGGCTGCGCTGCCCACGGCATTCTGATTGCGGCACATGCCCAGGGGATCGGCGCGGTGTGGCGCACCGGCGACATGGCGTTCGATGCCCATGTGAACAAAGGGCTGGGCCTGGCCGAGAACGAAGAACTGATCGGTTACCTGTACCTGGGCACGCCGATCAATGAACCGCGTACCCCGCCAGTGCTGGAGACGGCCGAGTTCGTCAGCGCCTGGGGCGAGTGATCGGAGGGGGTGTTGGGCTGCTGCGCAGCCCAGTCGCGTGGCACATCGGCTCTTGCACGCTCAAGCCGTTGCCTGGGCCACCGGCAGCTCCAGCCGCGCGACAAAGCCCCCCTGCGGATGATTCTCCAGCACCAGCGTCCCGCCATGTCGCTCGGCCGCGCGCCGGGCGATCGCCAGGCCAAGCCCGTGGCCCGGCGCGTCCTGCCCCGGCGCGCGGAAGAACGGCTCACCCAGCTGCGCAAGGTGTTCTGGCGCCACACCGGGGCCGTGGTCGCGCACGCTCAGCAGCAGGTGTTCCTGCTCGCGGCTGGCGCGAATTTCGATGGGCTGCCCTGCCGGGCTGAAGCGCAGCGCATTGCGCACCAGGTTGTCTACCGCCCGCTCCAGCAAGGTTGGCCAGCCCTGCAGGGTCAGTCCTGGCTCGGCCTCCAGGCGTACTTCCTGTTCCGGCACGCTGAGCTGGGCATCCTTGCGCACGCTGCCGAGCAGTGCGTTGAGGTCGACGGGCTCGGCATGCGCCTGCTCGGCATCGACCCTGGCGAGCACCAGGATTTCGCTGATCAGGTCTTCCAGTCGGTCGCACTCGCGGGTCAGGCGCGGCCAGAGGGCCTGGCGCTGTTCGGGCTCGGCGCGTTCGGCCAGGGCCAGGGCGATGCGCAGGCGCGCCAGCGGCGAGCGCAGTTCGTGGGAGACGTCACGCAGCAATTGGCGCTGGCTGCCGATCAGGCTTTGCAGGCGGGCGCCCATCTTGTTGAAGTCGTTGGCCAGGACGCCGAACTCGTCGCGGCGTACCGCCAGTCGCGCCAGGCTGTTCTGCTGGTAGCTGGTCTGGCCCAGGTCATGCACCGCACCGCGCAGGCGGCTGAGAGGGCGGGTGATCGAGAGGGTCACCAGCAAGCTGAACAAGGTCAGCACCACCAGGGCGATTCCCAGGGCGCTGAGCGGCCAGATCAGGCTTTCACGGTGCCAGGCCATCAGCTCCGGGTGGGGAATGCGGTAGATCAGCAGGTAGGTTTCGCCCGTGGCAGGGCTGGTGTACTCCTCGGTGAGGCGGCGCCAGGGCAGGCGCCGCTCGTCGTTGTGCTGGCGTCGCTCGAAGTCTTCGGCGCGACGCGGGAAGGTTCCGGGTACCACGGCATCGCCGCTGTCGTCGAGCACCTGGACGTCGATCTTGTAGCGCTGCTTACGTCGTTCCAGAAAGCGCTGCGATGCCTCCAGGCCTTCCTGTTCATAGTGCTGTACCCAGCGGCTGGCCAGGGTGTTCAGGCCCGGGTGGCGGCTGAGAATCCAGGCGTCCTGGTTGAGCATGTGGCCAAGCAGGATCGACAGGCCCGCAACCAGGGCGATGGCCAGCCAGAAACTGGCCAGGATGCGCCAGAACAATGAACGCAAGACGAGTACCTCCCACACACGAGAAAGGCCCGGCACGCATTGACGCGAGCCGGGCACCGGTCGGACAGCTTACTGGGCCTTGGCGGCTTTTTCAGCTTTCCATGCCTGGAACTGCTGCCATTCAGCCTTGTCTGCCGCGCGTTTGCTCTGCAGTTCGTCGAACTGCTTCTGTTGCTCTGGCTTGAGCAGGGCACGGATCTGGCTCTGGGTCTTGTCGTGACCGGCCTTGATCTCGTCCTTCATGGCTTTCTGATCCGCCGCCGGCAGCTTGGCCAGGTAGCGTTCGGTGACGTCGCGGCGCTGTTTCATCTGCTCGCCCATCAACTTGCCGATCTGCTGGCGCTGGTCGCGGGTCAGGTCGAGCTGCGCGAAAGGCGCATCACCGCGGTGATGCGGGCCGTCACCGCGTGGGCCGCCGTCTGGCATGGCCATGGCTACGGTCGGCAGGGCTGCGGCGAACATCAGGGCGATAAGGGTCTTGCGCATGGTGTTTCTCCTTTCTGAAGCCGGTGGTTACCGGATGAGCCCAGTCTAGGGAGATCAAGGTCAAGGGCGGTCAGGGCAGGGTAAAGGCTGGGTAAAGACGGTCATGGCGCTACACTGTGACCCGACTTGCCGTGGAGCCCTTGCCGTGACCTTCAGCCTTTCCCTCAAGCAGGCCCGACGCCTGGCCCTGTCTGCGCAGGGCTTCGGTAAGCCCCAGGCCGCGACGCCGGCTGCTCTCAGGCGCATGCTGCAGCGCCTGGGCGTGGTGCAGATCGATTCGGTCAATGCGCTGGTGCGCTCGCACTACCTGCCGCTGTTCTCTCGCCTGGGCGACTACCCGACCGAGTCGCTCGACCAGTTGGCCTGGGGCCGTGGGCGTCGGCGCCAGTTGTTCGAGTATTGGGGGCATGAGGCGTCCTTGCTGCCGCTGTCGCTCTATCCGCTGATGCGTTGGCGCATGGCGCGGGCGCAACAGGGCGAGGGTATCTACCGGCAGTTGGCGCAGTTCGGCCGCGAGCGTCAGGATGTCATTGCCCGCGTGCTGGCTGCGGTGCGCGACCAGGGCGCCTTGGGCGCCGGGAGCCTGTCGACCCGGCAAGAGCGCGCCGGCCCATGGTGGGACTGGAGCGAGGAGAAGCATGCCCTGGAGTGGCTGTTCGCGGCCGGGCGGGTCACCGTCGCCGGGCGCCGCGGGTTCGAGCGCCTGTACGACCTGCCGGAGCGCGTGCTGCCAGCGGCGATCCTCGATCAGCCCGAGCTATCCGACAGCGAAGCCCAGCAGGGACTGTTGCTGCAAGCCGCCACGGCCTTGGGCGTGGCGACCGAGCAGGACCTGCGCGACTATTTCAGGCTCCCGCCTGCGCAGGCGCGGGCCGCCCTGGCGCAGCTGCTCGCCGAGGGTCGTCTGCAACACTGCACGGTGCAGGGCTGGAAGCAGCCGGCGTACTGTGCTGGCACGCCGCGCATTCCCCGGCGTGTGGAGGCCAGTGCCTTGCTTTCGCCGTTCGATTCGTTGGTCTGGGAGCGCGCCCGTACCGAGCGGCTGTTCGACTTTCGCTACCGTTTGGAGATCTACACCCCGGCGCACAAGCGGGTTTATGGCTACTACGTGTTGCCGTTCCTGCACGACGGCCGTATCGCCGCGCGCCTGGACCTGCGTGCGGAGCGAGCACGCAGTGAGCTGGCGGTGCATGCCGTGCATGAGGAGGTTCAGGGGCTGGATGAAGAGGGCTTCCAGGCCCTGGCCCGCAGCCTGGAACGGCTGGCGGGGTGGCTGGGCCTGGAGCGGGTGCGCCTGGATTGCGCGCGCGAGTCGGCAGGGCCGTTGCGTCAGGCCCTCAGCGACGCACCTGCTTGAGGGTTTCGGCGATCAGGAAGGCCAGTTCCAGTGATTGATCGGCGTTCATCCGGGGGTCGCAATGGGTGTGGTAGCGGTCCGACAGGCCATCTTCGGTGATCGGTCGGGCGCCGCCGATGCATTCGGTGACATTCTGCCCGGTCATCTCGATGTGGATACCCCCGGCGTGGCTACCTTCGGCCTGGTGCACCTGGAAGAACTGCCGCACTTCGTCGAGGATCTGCGCGAAATCGCGGGTCTTGTAGCCACTGCTGGCCTTGATGGTGTTGCCGTGCATCGGGTCGGAGCTCCACAGCACCTGGCGCCCCTCGCGCTCGACGGCGCGGATCAGCCCGGGCAGGTGATCGCCGACCTTGTTCGCCCCCATGCGCACGATCAGGTTAAGGCGGCCGGGGTCGTTGTCCGGGTTGAGCACGTCGATCAGGCGGATCAGATCCTCGGTGTTCATGCTTGGGCCGACCTTGACCCCGATCGGGTTGTGCACGCCCCGCAGGAACTCCACGTGGGCACCGTCGAGCTGGCGGGTGCGGTCGCCGATCCACAGCATGTGCGCCGAGCAGTCGTAGTAGTCCCCCGTCAGGCTGTCGCGGCGTACGAAGGCTTCCTCGTAGTTGAGCAGCAGCGCCTCGTGGGCGGTGAAGAAGCTGGTCTCGCGCAGTTGTGGCGCGCTGTCCAGGCCGCAGGCGCGCATGAAGGCCAGGGTCTCGTCGATGCGATCAGCAAGCTGATGGTATTTGTCGGCCAGCGCCGAGTTGGCGATGAAATCCAGGTTCCACTTGTGCACCTGGTGCAGGTCGGCGAAGCCGCCCTGGGCGAAGGCGCGCAGCAGGTTGAGGCTGGCGGTGGCCTGGTGGTAGGCCTGCAGCAGGCGCTCTGGGTCGGGGACGCGGCTGGCGGCGTCGAAGCCGATACCATTGACGATGTCGCCGCGGTAGGCGGGCAGGGTGACCTGGCCGATGGTTTCGTCGTTGGCCGAGCGCGGTTTGGCGAACTGCCCGGCCATGCGCCCGACCTTCACCACCGGGCAGCCCGCGGCGAAGGTCATGACGATGGCCATCTGCAGCAGCACCTTGAAGGTGTCGCGGATCTTCGCGGCGGAGAACTCGGCGAAACTCTCGGCGCAGTCGCCGCCTTGCAGCAGGAAGGCGCGGCCCTGGGTGACCTCGGCGAACTGGCGGCGCAACTCGCGGGCTTCGCCGGCGAACACCAGCGGCGGGTAGCTGGCCAGGGTCTGCTCGACCTTGAGCAGGTGAGCGGCGTCGGGGTAGGTCGGTTGTTGCTGGATCGGCAGGGCGCGCCAGCTGTCGGGGGTCCAGGGTCGGTTCATCACGGGCTCGATGTGGTCGGTTCAGGCGTACCTGCCATGGTAACAGTTGGCAGCGCGCTTGTTGCACCGCAGGCATTGGCGGACAATGCCGGTTTTTGTGTGTGCAGGTGGCAGGCGATGGCGACGGAGCGGGAAGAACGGCTGCTGGCCCGGGTGGAAGATGCCTACGGGGTCATCAGTGTGTACGAGGTCGAGGATTATCGCTTCCTCGAATTCGGTGACGCCATCGAGCAGAGCTGTACCTTCACCGCCGACCCCAGTTGGCTGGAGTACGACTACACGCGCGCGATGCTGGTCGGTGCACTCTGCCATCCGCAGCCGGAGAGCGCACTGTTCCTGGGGCTGGGGGCCGGTACCCTGACCCAGGCCTGCCTGAAGTTCCTGCCGCTGGAGGATGTCGAGGCCATCGAGCTGCGCCCGGACGTGCCGCGTCTGGCCATGGAATACATGGGGCTCGATGATGATCCGCGCTTGTACGTGCGCGTTGGCGATGCCCTGGAGCTGCTGCCCACGGCTGAGAAGGCCGACCTGATCTTCGTCGATCTCTATACCGATCATGGCCCGGGCGTAGGCCATCTGGCCTGGGGCTTTCTGGAACAGTGCCAGCAGCAGCTCAATCCGGGAGGCTGGCTGGTGATCAACCAGTGGGCCGGCGACGATGGTCGGCCTTTGGGTGCGGCATTGTTGCGTGGGTTGTATCACCGGCATTACTGGGAGCTGCCGGTGAAGGAGGGCAACGTGATCCTGCTGGTGCCGGCGGATCTGGAGCAGGCACTGGATCTGGAGGGTTTGCGGGCGCGGGCCGAGGCGTTGGCAGCGCGGCTGGGCTATTCGCTGGACTACCTGATTCGCGAAGTTCGGCCGGCGAGCTGAGCGTAAAGCTGCGGCGTACCCTTCGCGGGTAAACCCGCTCCCACAGGGGCAGCGCTGCCCTTGAGCGTGGCGCCGACCCTGTGGGAGCGGGTTTACCCGCGAAGCAGTCGCCGCCGCTCGTGAAAAAACGTTTCAGTTTTCGATTAAATGATGGCCTTATAATGGCCGCTGCCTGTGAAAAAGTTCTCACAGATCAACGCGAATTCGTATATAGTACGCGCCGGTCTTTTAGCGGACCTCAAAATCAGGTGGTGCAAACCCTCCGAGTCCAGCTTCGGCTGCACGTCCGCTAGGCGGACCTTTCCCACGTAATTCTTTTTCAATCGTTTTCGCAAATCCCCGCCGCCAAAGCTGCCTGGGTGACCTCCGGGTCTTTCAAGGCATGTGCAGCTTTGGAGCATGGGTCTTTGCGGATGCACATAGAGGCAGACCCATGACCCAGGAAACCGGCGGATTCGCCGCTCTCGATCTTCATCCGAACATCGTTGCCGCCGTTCTGGCCACCGGCTATGAAGAGCCGTCGGCCATCCAGCAACAGTCGATCCCGATCATCCTCGCCGGTCATGACATGATCGGCCAGGCGCAGACTGGCACCGGCAAGACCGCTGCCTTCGCCCTGCCGATCCTCAACAAGATCGACGTGAGCAAGCGCGAACCGCAAGCCCTGATCCTGGCGCCAACCCGTGAGTTGGCGCTGCAAGTAGCCACCGCTTTCGAAACCTACGCCAAGCAGATGCCGGGCGTTAACGTGGTGGCTGTGTACGGTGGTGCCCCGATGGGCCCACAACTGCGTGCCATCCGTAACGGTGCGCAGATCGTCGTCGCCACGCCTGGCCGTCTGTGCGACCACCTGCGTCGTGACGAGAAGGTGCTGTCCACCGTTCAGTACCTGGTACTCGACGAAGCCGACGAAATGCTCAAGCTGGGCTTCATGGACGACCTCGAAGTGATCTTCGACGCCATCCCTGCCACCCGCCAGACCGTGCTGTTCTCCGCGACCCTGCCGTCGTCGATCCGTTCGATCGCCGAGCGTCACCTGCGCGAGCCCAAGCACGTCAAGATCCAGAGCAAGACCCAGACCGTCACCGCGATCGAGCAGGCCCACCTGATGGTCCACGCCGACCAGAAGATCCCGGCTGTGCTGCGTCTGCTGGAAGTCGAGGAATTCGACGCGCTGATCGCCTTCGTGCGTACCAAGCAAGCCACCCTGGACCTGGCTGCCGCGCTGGAAGCCAAGGGCTACAAAGCTGCCGCGCTGAACGGCGATATCGCCCAGAACCAGCGTGAGCGCGTCATCGACTCGCTCAAGGACGGTCGCCTGGACATCGTCGTCGCTACCGACGTCGCTGCCCGGGGCCTGGACGTACCGCGCATCACCCATGTGTTCAACGTGGACATGCCATACGATCCGGAATCCTACGTGCACCGTATCGGCCGTACCGGCCGTGCCGGTCGCGATGGTCGCGCACTGCTGCTGGTGACGCCGCGTGAGCGTCGCATGCTGCAGGTGATCGAGCGTGTTACCGGGCAGAAGGTTGCCGAGGCTCGTCTGCCTGGCCCACAGGCCGTGCTGGATGCGCGTATCAAGAAGCTGACCGCAAGCCTCGCACCGCTGGTGGCTGAAGCTGAGGCCACCCATGGTGAGCTGTTCGACCGCCTGACTGCCGACCTGGGCTGCTCGGCTCGCGCGCTGTCTGCCGCGTTGCTGCGCAAGGCCACCAATGGCCAGCCGCTGGACCTGGCTGCCGTCGAGCGCGAGCAACCGCTGGTGCCGACCTACACGCCGCGTGAGCGCACCGGCGAGCGCAGTGATCGTGGTGAGCGCAGCGAACGTGGTGACCGCGAGCGTCGCGCGCCGATGCCGCTGGCCGAAGGCCGCGTGCGTTGCCGTACCGCCCTGGGTGCCCGTGATGGTATCGCCGCCAAGAACCTGTTGGGTGCGATCCTCAATGAAGGCGGCCTGGCCCGTGACGCTATCGGTCGCATCCAGGTGCGCGACAGCTTCAGCCTGGTCGAGCTGCCGGAAGAGGGCCTGGAGCGTCTGCTGTCCAAGCTCAAGGACACCCGCGTGGCCGGTAAGCAACTGAAGCTGCGCCGCTATCGCGAGGACTGAGTCCTGCAGCAATGAAAAATCCCCGGCTTGCCGGGGATTTTTTTGCCTGCCGATTGAGGTGTTTGGAATCAGTCGAACCTGTAGATATCCATTCCCAGTGCTCCCATCGTGAAGCCCTGGTGCACGATCCCGAACCTGTCGCCTGCGCCCATGGCAAAGAACAAGGGCAGCAGGTGCTCATCGCTCGGGTGGTTGCGCACCGCGTAAGGTGCCTGCTGCCGATAGTCTTCCAGCGCGGCCCTATCCTCTGCCTTCAATTGCTCGACCACCCAGTCGCGGAACGCGCGTGCCCAGGGCTCGATGGCGTCTGGCCCGGCATGCCAGTCCAGTTCGCCCAGGTTGTGGGTAATGCTGCCGGAGCCGACCAGCAGTATGCCCTGGGCGCGCAAGCCGGCCAGGGCCTTGCCGACCTGCAACTGCAGGGCCGGGCCCTGGCGGCTGGGCAGCGAAACCTGGATTACCGGGATGCCAGCATCCGGGTACATGAGCGACAGCGGCACCCAGGTGCCGTGGTCGAAGGGGCGTTGTACATCGAGCTGAGCGGGCAGTCCGGCGTCACCGAGCAAGCCTGCCACCTGGCGCGCCAGCTCGGGGGCGCCAGGGGCCGGATACTGCACGGCGTACAGCGCAGCAGGGAAGCCGCCAAAGTCGTGCCAGGTCTGGGGCTGGGCGCCACTCATCACCGACAGTCCCTGGCTCTCCCAGTGCGCGGAAACCACCACGATCGCCTTCGGCCGCGGCAGGCCTGCCGCCAGGCGGGCCAGTGCCGGTCCACTGGCGCCGGGTTGCAGGGCGAGCATGGGCGAACCATGGGAAATGAACAGGCTAGGCAGCATGGCGGGGTCCTGAGCGGTTAAGATGCCGCCATCTTCGATCAGTTACCGATCGACATCCAATATAAGTTTTGCAAGTTATCTATCGAAAAAATCGGAGGAGTCATGGAGCCAGCGTTCTGGCACAAGCGGTGGGCGGACAACCAGATCGGCTTTCACCAGTCGCAGGTGAACCCGTACCTGCAGGCACACTGGCGCATGCTGGCCCCCGGCAGCCAGGTGCTGGTGCCCTTGTGCGGCAAGAGCCTGGACGTCGCCTGGTTGGCGGGGCAGGGGTATCGCGTGCTAGGGGTGGAAGTGTCGCAACGTGCGGTGGCGGATTTCTTCCGGGAGCACAGCCTTGAGGCCGAGGTGTCCCGCCATGGCGCCTTCGAGATTTGGCGCAGCGGCCTGGTGGAGCTGTGGTGTGGTGACTTCTTCGCCTTGCAGGCGGAAGATCTGGCGCAGTGCGCGGGGCTCTATGACCGCGCTGCGGTGATTGCATTACCGCAGGCGCTGCGTACCCGTTACTTTGAGTTGCTTTCTGCCTGCCTGCCGGCTGCTTGCCAGGGGCTGATGGTCACCTTGGACTACGATCAGTCGCGTCTGGATGGGCCGCCTTTCTCGGTGCCGGATGACGAAGTCCGGCGCGGACTTGCTGGATGGCAAGTGGCCGAGCTGGAGGCCCCGGACATTATCGAGGACAGCCCCAAATTCCAGAAGGCGGGAGTCGGCAGTCTGGTGGAGCGGGTCTATCGGTTGCAGCGTTGATTGGCCTTCTGGCCAGAATACGAGCAAAGAAAAGGGCGACCTGAGTCGCCCTTTTCAATTATCGCGTTGAATCAACCGCGACGACGCAGTGCATCGATACGGTCTTCCAGTGGCGGGTGGCTCATCAGCAGGCCGGCGAGGCCCTGCTTGAGGCCGCCGTTGATGCCGAAGGCCTTCAACGTATCTGGCATGTGCACCGGCATACCTTGTTCCGAGCGCAGGCGCTGCAGGGCAGCGATCATCGCGCCAGTGCCCGCCAGGCGAGCCCCGGCTTCGTCGGCGCGGTACTCGCGGCGACGCGAGAACCACATGACGATGATGCTGGCCAAAATGCCCAGGATCAGCTCGGCGACGATGGTCGCGACGTAATAGGCGATGCCCTGGCCTTCTTCGTTCTTGAAGATCACCTTGTCGACGAAGTTGCCGATGATACGTGCGAAGAACATCACGAAGGTGTTCACCACGCCCTGGACCAGTGCCAGGGTGACCATGTCGCCGTTGGCGACGTGGCCGATCTCATGGGCCAGTACCGCACGTACTTCGTCCCGCGAGAAGCGCTCGAGCAGGCCCTGCGAAACGGCGACCAGTGCGTCGTTGCGGTTCCAGCCTGTGGCGAAGGCGTTCGCCTCGTAGGCGGGGAACACGCCCACTTCCGGCATCTTGATGCCCGCCTCGCGGGACAGCTCCTCGACCGTCTGCAGCAGCCACTGTTCGTGGTGGGTGCGCGGCTGGGTGATGATCTGGGTACCGGTGGTCATCTTCGCCATCCACTTGGAGATGAACAGCGAAACCAGCGAGCCAGCAAACCCGAACACGGCGCAGAAGACCAGCAGGCGGCTCAGGTCCAGGTCGACGCCGTTGGCGGCCATGAACCCGTTGAAACCGAACAGGCTGAGGGTAATGCTTGCAACCAGCACCACCGCAAGGTTGGTGGCTACAAACAACAGAATGCGCATCATGGTTGTTACGTTCTCCTGACGGATGAAAATGTCGCTCTACTGCGGGGTATATAAGGTGGCGGCCAAGGCGATTCAACTGGCCGACTATTTCAAACTGTGTACCGCGAAGTATGACAGAGCCGCGGCGAGTCGCCGGGAGATAGACCGTTGCAGGATGTAAGAATTCATCCGTGGGGCGGAGGACGTCGTGCCAACACGGCCGGTTGGCACGACAAGGCCTTGATCGCTTACTGCGAGTAGGTGCGCAGGAAGTTGCCGATGCGGCCGATGGCTTGCTCCAGGTCATCCACTCGCGGCAGGGTGACGACGCGGAAGTGGTCCGGCCACGGCCAGTTAAATGCGGTGCCCTGGACGATCAGCAGTTTCTCCGACAGCAGCAGGTCGAGGACGAACTTCTCGTCGTTGTGGATCGGGCAGACCTTCGGATCGATTTTCGGGAAGGCGTACAAGGCGCCCATTGGCTTGACACAGCTGACGCCGGGGATGGCGTTGAGCAACTCGTAGGTGCGGTTGCGCTGTTCGAGCAGGCGGCCCGGCGGCAATACCAGGTCGTTGATGCTCTGGTAGCCACCCAGGGCGGTCTGGATGGCGTGCTGCGCCGGCACGTTGGCACACAGGCGCATGTTGGCCAGCATGTCGATGCCTTCGATATAGCTCTGCGCGTGGTGCTTGGGCCCGGAGATGATCAGCCAGCCGGAGCGGAAGCCTGCGACACGATAGGACTTCGACAGGCCGTTGAAGGTCAGGCACAGCACGTCCGGGGCGAGCGAGGCGGTGCTGATGTGCACGGCTTCGTCGTAGAGGATCTTGTCGTAGATCTCGTCGGAGAACACCACCAGGTTGTGCTGGCGGGCCAGTTCCAGCATGCCGAGCAGCAGCTCCCTGGAGTACACCGCGCCGGTCGGGTTGTTCGGGTTGATGATCACCAGGGCCTTGGTGTTCGGGGTGATCTTGGCCTTGATATCGTCAAGGTCGGGGAACCAGTCGGCCTGCTCGTCGCACAGGTAGTGCACGGGTTTGCCGCCGGCCAGGCTCACCGCTGCGGTCCACAGTGGGTAGTCGGGGGCCGGGATCAGCACCTCGTCATTGTTGTTGAGCAGCGCCTGCATCGACATCACGATCAGCTCGGACACACCGTTGCCCAGGTAGATGTCCTCGATACCGACGCCTTCGATCTGCTTCTGCTGGCAGTATTGCATCACCGCCTTGCGCGCGCTGAACAGGCCTTTGGAGTCGCTGTAGCCCTGGGCGGTCGGCAGGTTGCGGATCACGTCCTGGAGGATTTCGTCCGGCGCTTCGAAACCAAAGGGCGCCGGGTTGCCGATGTTCAGCTTGAGGATGCGCTGGCCTTCCTCTTCCAGACGCTTGGCGTGCTTGAGCACCGGACCGCGAATGTCGTAGCAGACATTGGCGAGCTTGTTCGATTTGCTGAACTGCATGATGTGATCCCGAATGGATAAGTCGCGGGGCGCGGTCGTCAAAAGGTTTGAAAAGGACGGGGCGCGGGTGCCAGACTGATCGTCTGCACACAAGCCAACTAATATACGTGCCACCCGCGCCAGGGAAAAGACGGCGCAGGGTGAAATTCAGCCTGCCGAGGTCCATCCATGCAAAAGATCGACAAAACACTTGAAGAATGGCGCGAAATGCTCGACCCCGCTCAATACCAGGTATGCCGCCTGAAGGGGACCGAACGACCGTTCACAGGCAAATACAACAGCGAAAATCGCGCCGGCATCTATAACTGCATCTGCTGTGGCCTGCCGTTGTTCGATGCGCAGACCAAATTCGAGTCCGGTTGCGGCTGGCCGAGCTTCTACGCGCCGATCGAGGACAGTGCGATGATCGAGATCCGCGACACCTCCCACGGCATGATCCGCACCGAAGTCACCTGCGCCCAGTGCGATGCGCACCTGGGCCACGTGTTCCCGGACGGCCCGCCACCGACAGGGCTGCGCTACTGCATCAACTCGGTATGCCTGGATTTCAAACCGCAAGTGTGAATGGAGATCGACATGGCCGATGCGTTGCTGGACATTCCCTGCGTCACCCTCAAGGGGGAGCAGAAAAAACTCGGCGACTTCGCCGGCAAGGCGCTGCTGGTGGTCAATACCGCCAGTCAGTGCGGTTTCACACCGCAGTACAAGGGGCTTGAGAAACTGTGGCAGGACCATGCCGCGCAGGGCCTTGTGGTACTGGGCTTTCCGTGTAATCAGTTCGGCAAGCAGGAGCCGGGCGATGCGTTGGAAATCTCGCAGTTCTGTGAACTCAACTTTGGCGTGAGCTTCCCGCTGTTTCGCAAGATCGAGGTGAACGGCCCGGGCGCCCACCCGCTGTTCGCCGAGCTGAAGAAGCGAGCGCCCGGCCTGCTGGGGACGCAGAAGATCAAGTGGAACTTCACCAAGTTCCTGGTCGACCCGTCCAGTGGCAAGGTCACGCGCTACGCACCGACCACCAAGCCACAGGCGCTGGAAGCCGATATCGAGCGTCTGCTCAACCGCTGACCGGCACCCAATGGTCGATCAGGGCGAGTAATTCTTCGCGCCGGAACGGCTTGGCCAGGTAGTCGTTCATGCCCGCGGCGCGACAGCGTTCGCGCTCTTCGGGCATGGCGTTGGCGGTCAGGGCGACGATCGGCAGGTCGGGCCAGCGCCCGCTCTGGCGGATGCGCCGGCTGGCCTCGTAGCCATCCATCACCGGCATGTTGCAGTCCATCAGCACCATGTCGAATCCTTCGCGCTCGAGGATCTCCAGCGCTTCGGCACCATGGGCGGCCACCTGCACCTGGCAGCCGAGCTTGGCGAGCATGCCCTTGGCTACCAACTGGTTCACGGGGTTGTCTTCCACCAGAAGGATCTGTGCGCGTCGCTCCAGCAGGCGGCCGACCTCGGAGGGGGCAGGTGTAGCGTTTTCGCCTTGCAGGGTACGGCGCAGCATCTGGTACAGGGCATTGCGCGCCAGCGGGCGTGCCTGCTGGTGCAAAGGCGCCAATTGCGCGGTTTGCTCTGCGGGCAGGAAGTTGCCGTAGGCCGTGACCAGCAGGATCGGTGCGTTGATACCGGGGCGCAGTTCGAACAGGTGCTCGGTGTCGTCGGTGATGAGCAGGTCGATGGCCATGCCGTCGAGCCCACTGGCATCGTCGCGTCGCTGATAATCCAGCCCCCAGCTTGGCAGCAGGCCATGCAACAGCTCAGCCAGACCGCTGGAGGCGTTGCTCAGTGCCACCACCTGACCCTTCAGCGGCGTAGGCGGGACCGCTTCGGTGTGCGTGGGCAGCGGAAGATCGGCGCTGAAGCGGCTGCCGAAGCCGGTTTGCGAGTTGATATGCAGATGCCCGTGCATGGCCTTGCACAGGTTACGGGTCAGGGCCAAGCCCAGGCCGGTGCCGCCATACTGGCGGGTGATGCCTGCGCCAGCCTGGGTGAAGGGCTGGAAGATGCGCACCTGGGCTTCCTCCGGGATTCCGATGCCGGTGTCGCACACTTCCAGGCGTACGCCGCCGACGATGCTCGAAAGACGAAGGTCGACACGCCCGAAGCGGGTGAACTTGAGCGCATTGGACAGCAGATTGCTGACGATCTGGCGCACCCGGGTGGGGTCGCCGAGCACGGTACTGGGAAAGTCCGGAGCGATCAGGCAGGTCAGCTCGACACTGGGCGCGGCGTTCTGCGACAGGAGGTTGGCGGTGTCCTCGACCATCGCCCCCATGTCGAAAGGGATGCGTTCGAGCTCCAGTTGCCCGGCATCGAACTTGGACAGGTCGAGGATATCGTTGAGCAGCTCGACCAGCACCTTGCCTGAGTCGTGGGCGATCGACAGCTGCTGGCGTTGCTCGGCGTTCAGCCCGCTGTCCAGGGCCAGGGCGATCATGCCGAGCATGCCGTTGAGCGGTGTGCGGATCTCGTGGCTCATGTTGGCCAGGAAGGCGGCGCGCGCCTGGGCCATGTCCAGGGCGCGGCGGCGGGCTTCCTCCAGTTCCTCGTTGGACTGGCTGAGCCGGCTGTTGCTGGCCTTGAGTTCTTCGGTGCGGGCCGAAACGATGTCTTCCAGTTCGTTGAGGTACTGGGTGAGGCGGTTTTCGGCGTTGCGCCGCTGCTGGATCTCGGTGGCCATGCTGACGAATTGCTGGTTGGCGACCTTCACCAGTACCCCGATCTCGTCGTGCTCATGACCGTTGGGGTAGTCCAGACGAGTCTGGCCGGGCTGGCGTGGGTCGCTGCCGCTCAGGGCGCCGATGACGGTGACCAGGGGTTTGGTCAGCATGATGTAGAACAACCCCAGGAGAATGCCGGTCAGCACCAGGCTGCGGGCGAAGCCGTTGAGCAGGGTGATGCCGGCTCGGTCGAGAAAGCGGCTGCCGAAGGCATAGGTGTCGACATCCAGGTACAGGGTGCCGAGGTAATCGTCGGGCATGTGGGCGAGGAACAGGCGATCCTTGAACTGGCGCTGCTCGCCGAACAGGAAGTCGCTGAGCGGCCGATAGCTGTCTTCCTGGCGCGGGCGATGGACGTCGGCCAGCACCGTATCGTCGTTGTCGATCAGGCGTGCGCGGATGATCGCTGGCGACTGCAGCAGCCCGCCGGTGAGCTCCTGGGCCAGCTCCGCATCGATGTTGTAGGCGATGCGCGAGGCCGGGTCATGGCTTATTTGCAGCAATGCCTGCACTTCGCGGTTGATGGACGCGTCTTCGCTGGCATAATCGATGCCGATCTGGATGAGACTGAGCAATGTTCCCAGGATGAAGCCGACCAGGACTGTCAACCGGGCTTGCTTGTATGACAGGCGATTGGTGAACTTGATATCCATGGTTCCCGAGCCGGTTCAACGCCCCTTGCGCTGCGCAAGCATAGCCGATCAGCCCCGGCTGCTGGCGGGTCTGTCTGTTGTTTCGAGCGATCCAATCAATGGGCCGGTGCGCGGCCATCGCGAGACGAGCTCGCTCCTACAACCCCTGTTGGCTCTGTAGGGGCAGTGTCGTCCCGCACTGGCTGCGCCTCGGCTCCTGAACCGGTCTTGATTAAGGAAACCTTCATGGACACCCGCCTCATTGCATTCCTGGAACACGCTGAATCCATACTGACGCGCCTCGAACCACTGCTGCCGGCGCCCCGCCCGCAGATCGACTGGTCGTCGACCCTCGCTGCGCGCTGGCAGCGTGATGGCCGCAGCGGCTACCTCATGCCGTTGGAAGTCAGCCTCGACATCCGGCTCTCGGACCTGATCGGTGTCGATCAGCAGCGTGAGCAACTGGGCCGCAACACCCATCAGTTCATCAATGGCATGCCCGCCAACCACGCCCTGCTGTGGGGCTCGCGGGGCACCGGCAAGTCGTCGCTGGTACGTGCGCTGCTGGCCGAACATGCCGGGCAGGGCCTGCGCCTGATCGAGATCGAGCGCGATCACCTGGCCGACTTGCCGCGGGTGGTCGAGCAACTGCAAAAGCTCGAGCAACGCTTCATCCTGTTCTGCGACGACCTTTCGTTCGAAGCGGGAGAGGGCGATTACCGGGTGCTCAAGAGTGTGCTCGATGGTTCGCTCGAACAGGCGCCGGACAACGTCCTGCTCTATGCCACCTCGAACCGCCGTCACCTGGTGCCCGAGAAGCAGAGCGACAATGAAAACTGGAAGATGATCGACGGCGAGCTGCACCCCAACGAGGCGGTGGAAGACAAGATCGCCTTGTCTGACCGTTTTGGCTTGTGGTTGTCGTTCTATCCGTTCACCCAGGAGCATTTCCTCAACGTGGTCGAGCACTGGATCGGCCAACTGGCGCGCCCGGCCGGGTTGGCCTGGCAGCGCACAGAAGAACTCGACATCCTCGCTGCGCGCTGGGCCACCGGCCGCGGCAACCGTAATGGCCGTTGTGCCTACCAGTTCGCCCGCTACTGGGTTGGACTGCAATTGCTGGAGCAGAACCAATGATCGACCTCAACGCCAGTGGCAAAGGCCTCGATGGCTACGACCTGCTGGCTGCGCAAGTGCAGGCGCTGTTCGCCGACGAGCGTGATTTCATCGCCAACGCCGCGCAGTTCTCGGCATTTCTCTACCACCAGGTGGAAGACCTGAATTGGGCGGGTTTCTACCTCAACCGCAACGAAGAACTGGTGCTAGGGCCGTTCCAGGGGCAGGTGGCGTGCGTGCGCATCGCATTCGGCAAGGGTGTGTGTGGCGCGGCAGCAGCCACCCTGCAGACCCAGCGAGTGGAGGATGTGCATGCCTTCCCTGGGCACATCGCCTGTGACAGCGCATCCAACAGCGAGCTGGTGATTCCGCTGGTAAAGGAGGGCAGGTTGATTGGCGTGCTCGACCTGGACAGCCCGAGCCTTGCGCGTTTCAGTGAGGCCGATCAGCGAGGGCTGGAACGCCTGGCGTCGATCTTCCTGGCGTTGAGCGACTGCTGAAAAACAAGAAGGGCCGCTTTTGCGGCCCTTCTTGTTTTCAACGGTTGTGGATCAGTCGTAGATCACCCGCTTTTTCCACGTCTCGTCTTCATCGGTTTTCAGACCCTGGGTCAGCGCGTTCTGGTCATTTTCGGCCGGTTCCATCTGGTCCAGTACTTGCGCGTTGGCGCGAGCGAGCAGTTTTTCCAGGTAGGTCAGCTGCTCTTCATATTGTTTCGGTTCCGGTTGTTTGCGCAGGTACTGCACGCCGCGTTCGAACGCCAGGCGCGCATGGCCAGGTTGATTCTGCTGCAACGCCTGCTGGCCCAGGTTATTGAAGAATTCGATGTGCAGTAATACCAGGATGTGACGAATTTCCCTGACCCAGTACTTGCCTTCGTTGGACTGCAGGAAGTTTTCCTGGGTAGCGCGCACGATCTGGTTGTGCAGCGACTCGAGCAGGAAGCGCACGTCCTTGGCCTTGACCTCGGTCTGAATCGGGCTCGGCGGGTTGTTGACCGGCAACTTGTCGCCCTTGGCAATCAACCCTTCGAGTTCGACGATGCGCGCCTTGAAATCGCCGTTGTGCTTGTCCAGCGCCAGCAGGCGCTGATTGAGATTCAGCTCCAGGCGGGTCAGCAGCAGCTTGAGCGCCGGAGTCATCAGTTGGCCGGGGAAGGTTTCGGTGATCTCGCCGCAGCGGCGCAGGCGTTCGGTCAGCTCGACTTTAAGGCGCGCGCGCTCGAGCTTGGCGTTTTCCACGACATTGTTGAGGTAGCCGATCACGATCAGCAACGCGATACCCGCCACGATGAGCAGGGTGATCAGAAGTGGTGTCACCGTTAACGCCTCATGAAGAAGTTTTGCATCATTGAGTGTAGTGAGTTCGCCAGGGGGCGAACAGTGCAGCCTGGCGGACAGGCTCTACCCATGGGTGTCGGCTCAAGGGCAAAAATCTACAGTGCTGGCACTTTGATGCGAGCTTGCCGGGCTGGCGTCAGAAAAGCAACGCCAATCCCCGGGCGCATCATGCGCAGCCTCTGTACAGGGGCGGAAGTCGTTGATTTAAATAAATTTCCACAAAGGGGTTGACGGCTTGTCGAGGCATCCATAGAATGCGCGCCACTTGCAGCGTAAAGCACACAGCGAAACGCGGCAGGCAGTGAAGTTGTAGTGTGTCCCCTTCGTCTAGTGGCCTAGGACACCGCCCTTTCACGGCGGTAACAGGGGTTCGAGTCCCCTAGGGGACGCCAATGCGGGAATAGCTCAGTTGGTAGAGCACGACCTTGCCAAGGTCGGGGTCGCGAGTTCGAGTCTCGTTTCCCGCTCCAGTTTTAGAACTGTGGCGTCCATTGACGGTGCAGCGGCAGTGAAAGGTTCAGGCCATTCACGCCAAATGCGGTTTTGCTTCACATTGCGGGAATAGCTCAGTTGGTAGAGCACGACCTTGCCAAGGTCGGGGTCGCGAGTTCGAGTCTCGTTTCCCGCTCCATTTGAAAACGCCACTTCATCGAAGTGGCGTTTTTTTTGCCTTCAAAAACATCGCAGCCATGGGGCCACGGACATTTGAAATGCCCGTGGCCATTTTTGCTCAGTGGCGCTCGCCCTGGTCGGGTGCGCTCAGCAACTGCTTCTCCAGGTTCCAGTCGAAGGGCTCTTCATTCTGCTCGGCCTCGTAGCGACGCTCTTCCAGCGTCTGGTACAGCTCGAGTTCTTCATCGGGCATGTAGTGCAGGCAGTCGCCGCCGAAGAACCACAGCAGGTCACGCGGAACCAGATGAGCGATCTGCGGGTAGCGCGTGATCACCTGGCAGATCAGGTCCTGGCCCAGGTACTGGCTTTCCAGTGGGTTCTGCGGCAGCAGGGTCAGCAGTTCGTCGAAGCGTTCGAGGAACAGGGCGTGGCTTTCTTCCGGCACTTGCTCGGCGTCGCCCAGGGCCACCAGGATGGTGCGCAGGTGTTGGAGCAGTTGCAGGTGGTACTCCAGGTGGGGGTTGGCCATGGGGGCGATCCTCTGGTGTTGAAACGGGGGCCGGAGTATACGCAGGTTTTGCCCCGCAGGGGCAGGCGCAGCCGCTCGTACTGCCTTGACCACCGGCCCGCCAGGGGCCGGGGGTCTGTCTGACTGAAGGTGCTCAGCGCACCTTGCCCTCCACGGGCAGCAGTTGCGCCTTGTCGAAAGCATCTACATCGATCACTGTCCGGCGCGCGGCTTCGGCTGCCTGGAGTCTCTCGCCTTCATCAGCCTGCAGCACGCCGGCCTGCACGGCGGCTTCGATGTCCGACTGGCCCGGCGCGGGATGCACCTTGCCCTCCTTGAGCCCCTGGTGCAGCGCCTTGTGCAGTGGCGCCACCTCGTCCAGCAGGTCGCAAGCCGTCTGCAGGGCGGCTACCGGATCACCTTCGCCGTCAGGGCGGAAGCAGCCCGCCAGCAGTTCCTCCAGTGCCGGATCACCCTTGCGTCGGCCGATCAGTTCAGCAACTTCTTTATCCAGTTCATCGCTTGGCCCGGTGTGGCGGCGACCGAACGGGAAGACCAGAACCCGCAACGCACAGCCGATGAAGCGATTGGGGAAGTTGTCGAGCAGCCGGTCGAGGGCTTTTTCGGCCTGCCCCAGACTTTCTTCCAGCGCCCAGCGCAGCAGAGGTTGCATGTGCTCGGGTGAGCCGAGGTCGTGATAGCGCTTGAGCGCTGCGGATGACAGGTACAGGTAGCTGAGGACATCCCCCAGACGCGCGCTCAGGCGTTCGCGCCGCTTCAGCGCGCCGCCGAGCAGCATCATCGACAGGTCGGCAAGCAAGGCGAATGCGGCCGCCTGACGGTTCAGCGCACGGAAGTAGCCCTGGCTGAGGGCATCGCCCGGCATCTTCTCGAAGTGCCCCAGCCCGATGCCGAGCACGAAAGTGCTGGCCGCATTGCTGGCGGCGAACATGATGTGCTTCATCAGCAGATCGTCGAACTCGTTGAGTGCCTGCTCGCGATCCTCGCGCCCGGCGAGGGCCATTTCCTTGAGGACGAAGGGGTGGCAGCGGATCGCGCCCTGTCCGAAGATCATCAGGTTGCGTGACAGGATGTTGGCGCCCTCGACGGTGATGAAGATCGGCGCGCCCTGCCAATTGCGACCCAGGTAGTTGTTCGGGCCCATGATGATGCCCTTGCCGCCGTGTACGTCCATGGCGTGCTGGATGCATTCACGGCCGCGTTCGGTCAGGTGGTACTTGAGGATTGCCGAAAGTACCGAGGGCTTCTCGCCCAGGTCCACTGCCTTGGCGGTGAGCAGGCGGGCGCTGTCCATCAGCCAGGCGTTGCCACCGATTCGTGCCAGCGATTCCTGGATGCCCTCGAAGGCGGACAGCGGCACGTTGAACTGCTCGCGGACGCGGGCGTACTGGCCGGTGACCAGGCTGGTGTACTTGGCAGCGCCTGTACCAACCGCAGGCAGCGAGATGGAGCGGCCGACCGACAGGCAGTTCATCAGCATCATCCAGCCCTTGCCGAGCATGTCCTTGCCGCCGATGAGGAAGTCCAGGGGCACGAACACGTCCTTGCCGCTGTTCGGGCCATTCATGAAGGCTGCACCCAGCGGCAGGTGGCGCTTGCCGATCTCCACGCCCGGGGTGTCGGTGGGGATGAGTGCCAGGCTGATGCCCAGGGATTCCTGTTCGCCCAGCAGGTGATCGGGGTCGTAGGCCTTGAAGGCCAGGCCCAGCAGGGTAGCCACCGGGCCGAGGGTGATGTAGCGCTTCTCCCAGTTCAGGCGAAGGCCGATGACTTCCTCGCCGTTCCATTCCCCCTTGCAGACGATGCCGGTGTCAGGCATGGCGCCAGCGTCGGAGCCGGCCAATGGGCCGGTGAGGGCGAAGCAGGGGATTTCGTCGCCACGAGCCAGGCGCGGCAGGTAGTGGTTACGCTGTTCATCGGTGCCGTAATGCAGCAGCAGCTCGGCCGGGCCGAGCGAGTTGGGTACCATCACGGTCGAAGCCAGGTCGCCGCTGCGAGTGGCGAGTTTCATCGCCACCTGGGAGTGAGCGTAGGCGGAGAAGCCCTTGCCGCCGTATTCCTTGGGGATGATCAGGGCGAAGAAGCCGTGCTGCTTGATGTGTTCCCAGGCTGCGGGTGGCAGGTCGAGGTCCTGGCCGATCTGCCAGTCGCTGACCAGGGCGCAGAGTTCCTCGGTGGGGCCATCGATGAACGCCTGTTCTTCTGCGGTGAGCGTGGGGGCAGGGTAGTCGAGCAGGGTATTCCAGTCGGGCTGGCCGCTGAACAGCTGGCCGTCCCACCATACAGTGCCCGCGTCGATCGCTTCGCGCTCGGTCTGCGACATGGGTGGCAGGGTGCGCTGGAACCATTTGAACACGGGGCCGGTGAACACCTGGCGCCGCCACTGCGGCAATATCAGCAGGGCGGCCTTGGCGGCCAGCACCAGCCAGATCACGGTCAGCAGCCAGCCAGGTGCGTCGGCGAAGATGCCCATCAACAGCACATAGGCGGCGATCACCCCGAGGATCTGCAGCGGTGCCAGACGTCGATGGGTGAGATATGCGGCGCCGATCACCAGCACCACCAACCACAACAGCAGCATAGTTCTTCCTCCTTGGAAGCTTGGGCTCGAGCCATCCCGGATAGCTTAGACGCGATGCGCCGGATGGCTCGCTAAGAACAGTGACAGGGTGTGGCCACAGGAGTTTCAGAGCATTGTCCCCTGGTACAGGTGGCGTCACTGTGGAGTAGACTGTCCACCCTCTGCACTCACTAAGGACGTTGTCATGCTGAAGATCTGGGGTCGCAAGAACTCGAGCAATGTGCGCAAGGCGTTGTGGATTGCCCACGAGTTGGGGCTGGAGTTCGAGTCGATCGACGCCGGTGGGGCGTTCGGTGTGGTCAACGAGCCTCAGTACCGTGAGCGCAACCCCAATGGCCTGGTGCCGATGCTCGAGGATGGCGACTTCGTCCTCTGGGAGTCCAACACCATCGTGCGCTACCTGAGCGCTGAATATGGTGCCGAGCAGGGCTGGTACCTGGACGATCCGCGCCAGCGTGCCCTGGCGGACAAGTGGATGGACTGGACCACCTCTTCCTTTGCCGCGCCGTTCCGCCCGCTGTTCTGGGGCATGCTGCGTACCCCGGAGAATGAGCGTGACTGGACGGCGATCAACGCTGCGCGGGAAAAGTGCGGTGAGTTGCTGGCGATCGTCGACAAGACGCTGGCCACCCAACCCTACCTTTCCGGTGAGCAGATCGGCATGGGCGACATTCCGCTGGGCTGCTTTGCCTACGCCTGGTTCGAGATGCCCATCGAGCGTCCCGATCTCCCCAACCTGCAGGCCTGGTACGAGCGCCTGAAGGCGCGTCCGGCCTATCAGGCCGCAGTAATGACGGCGCTGACCTGAGCGGATACCCCGCCCGTTTCGATAGTCACTATCGATATACATGACTGTACTTGTGCGGTCAGGCCTTGCACCATGGCCGCACTACTCACTGCGCCAGTGACTTGACCTGGCGTGTCCTGAACCTTTTTCTTCGGTACGTGACCCGCTATGAGTTCTGCCCTGTCCATAAGACAGCTGACCAAGACCTACGGCAACGGCTTTCAGGCCCTCAAGGGCATCGACCTGGAGGTCGCCGAAGGTGACTTCTTTGCCTTGCTCGGCCCCAATGGCGCCGGTAAATCCACCACCATCGGCATTCTCTCGACCCTGGTGAACAAGACCAGCGGCACGGTGAATGTCTTCGGCCATGACCTGGACCGCCAGCCAGCCGCGCTAAAGCGCAGCATCGGCGTGGTGCCCCAGGAGTTCAACTTCAACCAGTTCGAGAAGACCTTCGACATCGTCGTCACCCAGGCCGGCTACTACGGCATCCCGCCGAAGCTGGCCAAGGAGCGTGCCGAGCAGTACCTCACCCAACTGGGGCTGTGGGACAAGCGCGACGTGCAGTCGCGGTCGCTGTCCGGCGGCATGAAGCGTCGTCTGATGATCGCCCGTGCGCTGATCCATGAGCCGCGCTTGCTGATCCTCGACGAGCCGACGGCTGGCGTGGACATCGAACTGCGTCGCTCGATGTGGAGTTTCCTCACCGAGCTGAACCAGAAAGGCATCACCATCATCCTCACCACCCACTATCTCGAGGAAGCCGAGCAGCTGTGCCGCAACATCGGCATCATCGACCACGGCACCATCGTCGAGAACACCAGCATGCGCCAGTTGCTGGGCAAGCTGCACGTCGAGACCTTCGTCCTCGACCTCAAGCAGGACCTGCCCGCGGCGCCGACGCTGCAAGGTTACCCGTGCCGGCTGATCACGCCGCACACGCTGGAAGTGCAGGTGGAAAAGGATATCGGCATCACTGCGTTGTTCGGCCAATTGGCGTTGCAGAACATCGAGGTGCAGAGCCTGCGTAACAAGACCAACCGACTCGAGGAGTTGTTCGTGGCCCTGGTGGAAAAGAATCTGTCGAAGGTGGCGGTATGAGTGTGGAACTGCGCACCAACTGGGTCGCCCTGAATACGATCGTCTATCGCGAGGTTCGACGCTTTCTGCGTATCTGGCCGCAGACCCTGCTGCCGCCGGCGATCACCATGGTGCTGTACTTCGTCATCTTCGGTAACCTGATCGGCCGTCAGATCGGCGACATGGGTGGCTTCACCTACATGGAGTACATCGTGCCGGGGCTGATCATGATGTCGGTGATCACCAACTCCTACGGCAACGTGGTGTCGAGCTTCTTCGGCAGCAAGTTCCAGCGTTCGATCGAAGAGTTGATGGTCTCGCCGGTCTCGCCGCACACCATTCTCGTCGGCTACGCCCTCGGTGGTGTGTTACGCGGCCTGGCGGTAGGCGTGATCGTGACCATCCTGTCGATGTTCTTCACCCACCTGCAGGTGCATCACTTGGGTGTGACCATCGTTGTGGTGCTGCTGACGGCGACGATCTTCTCGCTGCTGGGGTTCGTCAATGCCGTGTTCGCACGTAATTTCGACGATATCTCGATCATTCCGACCTTTGTTCTGACACCGCTGACCTACCTGGGTGGCGTGTTCTACTCCATCAACCTGCTGCCGCCGTTCTGGCAGACCGTGTCGCTGGCGAACCCGGTGCTGCACATGGTCAACTCGTTCCGCTACGGCATTCTAGGGGTGTCGGATATCAGCATTGGTACGGCGATCACCTTCATGCTGGTGGCTACCGCGGTGCTCTATACCCTGTGCGTCCGCCTGCTGGTCAGTGGTCGCGGCATGCGTGCATGACACCCTGCACTTGCGCCGGCGCCACTGCCGGCCGACCCACCAGCGCCAGTAGAGCAAGGTGGTGAAGTAGGCGGCAACGCCCAGTATCACGCCGCACACCACCGAGCCGAGCAGGAAAGGCTGCCAGACGGTGGACAGTTGGTCGGTGATCCATTCGAAGGTCAGTTCTTCCGGGAGCGTTCGCGGAGGAATCTGCATCAGCCACGCGCCGGTCATGTAGGTGACGAAGAACACCGGTGGCATGGTCAGCGGGTTGGTCAGCCAGACCAGGCTGACCGCGATGGGCAGGTTGCCGCGTACCGGTATCGCCAGGCTGGCGGCCAGCAGCATCTGCATGGGGATGGGGATGAGCGCTGCGAACAACCCTACGCCCATGGCCCGAGCGACCGAATGGCGATTCAGGTGCCAGAGGTTGGGGTCGTGCAGCAATCGGCCGAAAAAGCGTAAGGACTTGTGTTCCCGAATGCTGGTCGGATCCGGCATGTAGCGTTTGAAGAGGCGGCGCGGCATGTAGGCTCCCGGTGCTCGAATAGGGCGAGTATGCCTTGATTCCACGTCAGCCTCGTTCAGAGTTTGTGACAATTGTTGAGTGAGCTCGGCGGCCAAACAGGCCTAGCCTGACGGGGCGATTACGCTTGCGGAGCTTTACTTCATGCGCACAGGGATGTCTGCGCTGGCGCTCGGGTTGTTGAGCCTGGGTCTCTTGCCTGCCTTGCCGTCGGTCGGATGGCTGTTCCTTCTGTTCTTGTCGGCACTGATGTGCCTGTTCACTCGCGTCTGGCCGATAGGGTGGTTCCTGCTGGGGCTGAGCTGGGCCTGCTGGTCGGCGCAGCAGGCCCTTGATGATCGCCTGATCGCCGAGCTCGATGGGCGCACATTGTGGCTGGAGGGCAGGGTGACGGGGCTGGCGACGCAGTCCGGGCGCAGCGTGCGTTTCGAGCTGGACGAGGCACAGTCCCGGCGTGCGAGGTTACCCCGCCGGATGCAACTGAGCTGGTTCGACGGTCCCATGGTCCGGACTGGCGAGCGCTGGCGGCTCGCGGTCAACCTCAGACGCCCTCATGGGCTGCTCAATCCCCATGGTCCCGACCGTGAGGCAATGCTGCTGGCACGGCGCATTGGTGCCACAGGAACGGTCAAGGCCGGGGAGATGCTGGCCCCGGCGAGTGGGGGCTGGCGCGACAGGCTGCGCCAGCGCTTGCTGGCGGTGGACGCGCAGGGGCGGGAGGTGGTGCTGGCGGCGTTGGTGCTCGGTGACGGTTCTGGGCTGGCGCGGGAGGACTGGCAGGCCTTGCAGGCGACCGGCACCGTGCACCTGATGGTGATTTCGGGGCAGCACATTGGCTTGCTGGCGGGGCTGATCTACGGGCTGGTTGCCGGACTGGCCCGTCTGGGTGCCTGGCCAGGGAGGCTACCGTGGTTGCCCTGGGCGTGCGGCCTGGCGATGGCAGCAGCCTTGGCCTATGGCGCCCTGGCTGGCTTTCAGGTGCCGGTGCAGCGTGCATGCCTGATGCTGGCCACTGTCTTGGTCTGGCGTCTGCGCTTTCGTCATCTGGGGGCGTTCTTCCCCTTGTTGCTGGCTTTGGTCGGTGTATTGCTGTTCGAGCCCCTGGCCAGCCTGATGCCGGGCTTCTGGCTGTCTTTCGCGGCGGTGGCGGTGCTGATCTACTGCTTCAGCGCGCGTCTGGGTGGCTGGCGGCCCTGGCAGGCCTGGAGTCGTGCTCAATGGGTGATCGCCATCGGTTTGCTGCCCGCGATGCTGGCGCTGGGTCTGCCTGTCAGCCTCAGCGCGCCCTTGGTCAATCTCCTGGCAGTACCCTGGATCAGCCTGGCGGTGTTGCCATTGGCCCTGCTCGGAACGGCGACACTGCCGTTGGCAGGGCTGGGAGAATCGTTGCTGTGGCTGGCAGGTGGGTTGATCGACCTGATGTTTCGCGCGCTCGGCCTGCTGGCCGAATGGCATCCACCCTGGACGCCCCCGCCGCTTTCGCTGTGGGCGTGGACGCTGGTGTGTGCGGGCGCGTTGCTGCTCTTGCTGCCACGCGGCGTGCCGCTGCGAGGACTGGGGGCGGTGATGCTGCTGGCGCTGTGGGCGCCTCGCGAGCAGGTGCCGCACGCAGAGGTGGAAGTCTGGCAACTGGACGTTGGCCAAGGCTTGGCGGTGCTGTTGCGCACGCGGCATCACAGCCTGCTTTACGATGCCGGGCCGGCGATGGGCACCAGTGACCTTGGGCAGACCGTGGTGCTGCCGACCTTGCGCAGGCTGGGTGTCAACCAGCTCGATCTGATGCTGATCAGCCATGCACATGCCGACCACGCCGGCGGCGCTCTCGCCGTGCAGCGCGGCCTGCCGGTGGCGCGGGTGCTGGCTGGCGAGGCTCGGGAGTTGCCCGCAGTCTTGGGCGCACAGGTGTGCAGCAGTGGTGAGCGCTGGGAGTGGGATGGCGTGATGTTCTCGCTGTGGCACTGGCCCAGTGGCAAGAACAGCAACGACCGCTCCTGTGTGCTGCTGGTCGAGGCCCAAGGGGAGCGCTTGCTGCTGGCTGGTGACATGGAGGCCGGTGCCGAGCGTGCCTGGCTGGAGTCCGCCGATGCGGCGCGTATCGACTGGCTGCAGTCCCCGCATCATGGTAGCCGTAGTTCCTCCACCGAGCCTTTCATCCGCGCCATCGCGCCGCGTGGCGTGATGATTTCCCGTGGGCGACACAATGGTTTCGGTCACCCGCACCCGCAGGTGATCGAGCGCTATCGGCGGCATGGGCTGGCAGTGCATGACACGGCACTGCAAGGGGCGCTGCGCCTGCGACTGGGCAGGCACGGAGAGGTCGAGGGATTGCGTGCGCAGCGGCGCTTCTGGCGTGAGCCGCCTTCCTAGGCCGTGCACACCTGAAATATGCTGGTCATCCGCCAGCCCCTGACCTTCGGCAGATGAGCCCCATGTCTGCCTATGGTAGAGTGGCGGCCTTTTTCAGGGGGATGCTTACTGTGTGGGAATTGGTCAAGTCCGGCGGCTGGATGATGCTGCCGATCATTCTGAGCTCCGTCGCAGCCATGGCAATTGTCGTCGAGCGCCTGTGGACCCTGCGTGCCAGTCGCGTCACCCCGCCGCACCTGCTGGGCCAGGTATGGATGTGGATCAAGGACAAGCAACTGACCAGTGACAAGCTCAAGGCCTTGCGCGCCGACTCCCCCTTGGGCGAGATTCTCGCCGCGGGCCTGGCAAACTCTCGCCATGGCCGCGAGATCATGAAGGAATGCATCGAGGAGGCCGCCTCCCGGGTCATCCACGAGCTCGAGCGCTACATCAGCACGCTGGGCACCATCGCTGCAATGGCGCCGTTGCTCGGTCTGCTTGGCACCGTACTTGGCATGATCGACATCTTCAGTGCGTTCATGGGCTCGCAGATGACTGCCAACGCCGCGGTGCTCGCCGGGGGTATTTCCAAGGCGCTGGTGACCACCGCAGCGGGCCTGATGGTTGGTATCCCCGCCGTATTCTTCCACCGTTTCCTGCTGCGCCGCATCGATGAGCTGGTGGTTGGCATGGAGCAGGAGGCGATCAAGCTGGTCGAGGTGCTGCAGGGCGATCGCGAGGTCGAGGTGGCCGGAGGCAAGGCGTGAAGTTCCGGCGCAATCGACAACGCGAGAACGTCGACATCAACCTTGCATCGTTGATCGATGTGGTGTTCGTGCTCTTGCTGTTCTTTGTGGTCACCACCACGTTCACCCGCGAGACCCAACTGCGTGTCGAGTTGCCCGAGGCCGCCAGCGGCGCACCGGCCGCGCCGCAGGATGGCAAGCTGGTGGAGGTGACGATCAGCGCCGATGGCGTGTATTCGGTGAACAACCACCTGCTGCCCAAGAGCGACCTGGCCACCCTGACCGAGGCCCTTGAGCGGGAGTCCGGAGGGGACAACACATTGCCTTTGGCGATCAGCGCCGATGGCAAGACCCCGCACCAGGCGGTGATCACGGCGATGGATGCTGCCGGCAAGCTCGGCTTCAGCCACCTGCGCATGACCACCGTCGAGGCGGCTCCGGGGACGCCCTGATGGCTTTCACCGATCGTCTGCTCGCGGCCTGGTACCAGGGCCATCCCGCCCTGGGGCTGTTGCGCCCGTTCGAGGCCCTTTACCGGCGGGTGGTGACGCGCAAGCGTGCGCGCTTCCTCAGTGGCGAAAGCGCCAGCTATCGGGCTCCGGTGCCGGTCATCGTGGTGGGTAATATCACCGTCGGGGGCACCGGCAAGACGCCGATGATCCTCTGGCTGATCGAGCATTGCCGAAGCCTGGGGCTGAAGGTCGGCGTGGTCAGTCGTGGATATGGCGCCAAGCCGCCTCATTTCCCCTGGCGGGTCCAGGCCAGCCAGAGCGCTGTGCAGGCCGGAGACGAACCGTTGCTGATCGTGCAGCGCACCGACGTGCCGCTGATGATCGACCCTGACCGATCCCGTGCCGTGCAAGCGCTGTTGGCCAGCGAGCCCTTGGACCTGATTCTCTGTGATGACGGCATGCAGCATTACCGGCTGGCGCGCGACCTGGAGCTGGTGCTGATCGACGCGGCCCGTGGTCTCGGCAACGGCCGATGCCTGCCGGCCGGCCCGTTGCGTGAGCCGGTCGAGCGCCTGGATGACGTCGGTGCAGTGCTGCACAACGGTGCGACCGTCGATCCGCCGCGTGGATTTGCGTTCGGTCTGCGCCCGAGTGCGTTGGTCAATCTGCGGACCGGTGAGCGTCGTCCGCTCGAGCATTTTCCTGCCGGTCAGGCCCTTCATGCCGTGGCTGGCATTGGCAACCCGCAACGTTTCTTCAACACCTTGCAAGGGCTAAACTGGCAGCCCGTGCCGCATCCTTTCGCCGACCATGCGCAGTTCGATGCCCAGAGCCTGGCATTCGAGCCACCACTGCCATTGGTCATGACTGAAAAGGACGCGGTGAAATGCCGTGACTTTGCAGGTGACGACTGGTGGTACCTGGCCGTTGATGCCGAACCGTCTCCATCCTTCGTCGCCTGGTTCGATGCGCAGCTCGCTCGTCTGCTGCCTTGAATCACTTCCACTTTCCGGCCTCCGGCCTCAAGGACACCTCCATGGACACCAAACTGCTCGATATCCTGGCCTGCCCGATCACCAAAAGCCCACTCAAGCTCAGCGCCGACAAGACCGAGCTGATCAGCAAGGGCGCCGGCCTGGCCTATCCGATCCGCGACGGCATCCCGGTCATGCTGGAGAGCGAGGCGCGCACCCTGAGCGACGACGAGCGCCTGGACAAATGAGCCTGAATTTCACTGTGGTGATTCCTGCCAGGCTGCGCTCCACGCGCCTGCCAGGCAAGCCGTTGCTACCGATCGCCGGCAAGCCAATGATCCAGCATGTCTGGGAACAGGCCCTCAAGAGCGGTGCCTCACGTGTAGTCATTGCGACCGACGATGCCAGTATTCTCGAAGCATGCCAGGCCTTTGGCGCCGAAGTGCTGATGACGCGTGCCGACCATGAGTCGGGTACCGACCGTTTGGCCGAGGTGGTCGCGCATCTGGGGCTGCCGCCAGACGCCATCGTAGTCAACGTGCAGGGCGACGAACCGTTGATTCCGCCGGTGATCATCGACCAAGTGGCCGCCAATCTGGCGGCTCACCCCGAGGCGGGTATCGCAACCCTGGCCGAGCCGATCCATGAGCCGCAAAGCGTGTTCAACCCCAACGCGGTCAAGGTGGTCAGCGACAAGAATGGCCTTGCCCTGACCTTCAGTCGTGCGCCGCTGCCATGGGCGCGCGATGCCTTCGCCAAAGGCCGCGACCTGTTGCCGGAAGGGGTGCCGTATCGTCGTCATATCGGCATGTATGCCTACCGTGTCGGCTTCCTGCAGGATTTCGTCGGTTGGGGCCCGTGCTGGCTCGAGCAGACCGAGGCGCTGGAGCAGTTGCGGGCGCTTTGGCATGGCGTGCGTATCCATGTCGAGGATGCCATCGAAGCGCCGGCAGTGGGTGTCGATACCCCTGAAGACCTGGAGCGCGTACGGCGCTTGCTGGAGGCCTGATGCGCGTATTGTTCGTCTGCCTGGGCAATATCTGCCGTTCACCCACCGCCGAGGGTGTTCTGCGCCACCAATTGCAGGCTGCAGGGCTTGCAGAGCGCGTGCACGTGGCCTCAGCAGGGACCGGAAACTGGCACGTGGGCAAGGCGCCCGACAGCCGTACCTGCAAGGCTGCACTGGTACGGGGTTATGACTTGTCGCGCCAGCGCGCACAGCAGGTCAAGGCCGCTCACTTCGGTGAGTACGACCTGATCCTGGCCATGGACAAGAGCAATCTGGGTAACCTGCAGGCGCTACGCCCGCAGGATGCTCGCGGCGAGCTCGACCTGTTCCTGCGCAGGTATGGCGCGATGCTGGATGAGGTGCCGGACCCTTACTATGGCGGTGCCGAAGGTTTCGAGCAGGTGCTGGACCTGATCGAAGCGGCCTGTCGCGAGCTGGTCGTGGAAATCAAGGGGCGGTTATGACAGCGCAGTGGCAGGAGCGTGTATCGCTCAAGCCGTTCAACACCTTCGGTATCGACGTCAAGGCGCGCTACCTCGCTTTGGCCCATGACGACGATGAAATCCGCCAGGCTCTGGCAGTGGCTGCGCAACGGCAGTTGCCGGTGCTGGTGGTCGGCGGCGGCAGCAACCTGCTGCTGACCCGCGACGTCGATGCCTTGGTACTGCACATGGCCAGTCGTGGCCGACGCATCCTCAGTGACGATGGCGAGCGTGTCGTGATCGAGGCCGAGGCAGGCGAGCCGTGGCATCCGTTCGTGCAATGGAGCCTGGCGCAGGGCCTGTGCGGGCTGGAGAACCTCAGCCTGATCCCCGGCACGGTCGGGGCGGCACCGATGCAGAACGTCGGGGCGTACGGGGTCGAGATCAAGGATGTGTTCGCAGGCTTGACCGCTCTGGACCGTGAGACCGGCCAGTTGCGTGACTTCACGTTGAACGAGTGTGCGTTCGCCTATCGCGACAGTGTGTTCAAGCGCAACCCGGGCCGTTGGTTGATCCTGCGTGTGCGTTTTGTGCTGAGCCGTACATTGCGTGCGCACCTGGACTACGGGCCGGTTCGACAGCGCTTGCAAGAGCAGGGCGTGCAGGAGGTGACTGCACAGGCCATCAGCGATGCCATCTGCAGCATCCGTCGCGAAAAGCTTCCGGATCCGGCCGAGCTGGGCAATGCTGGCAGCTTCTTCAAGAACCCGGTGGTCTCGGTGCAGTTGGCTGAGGGTATTCGCGCACGTTATCCGAGTCTGGTCGCCTATCCTCAGTCTGAGGGGCAGGTCAAGCTGGCGGCAGGCTGGCTGATTGAGCAGGCGGGCTGGAAGGGCTACCGTGAGGGTGATGCTGGCGTGCATCGCTTGCAGTCGCTGGTGCTGGTCAATTACGGCCAGGCGAGTGGCGCACAGTTGCACGCCCTGGCGCAGCGAATCCAGGCGGATATCCTTGAACGGTTTGGCGTCGAGTTGGAGATGGAGCCGAATCTGTACTGATCGTCACTACCCGGCTGGCCCGGCTTTCCTGGGTTTTGAGCGATAAAGAAAAACCCCCGCCAGTTCGCACTGGCGGGGGTTTTTCATTCAGCTGCCGGAATCAACCGTGGTGAGGCTTGTGCTCATCCTCGGTGGTTTCCAGTGCCGGGGCAGCTTCGGCGGCAGCCTGGGCTGCGGCAGCAGCAGCGGCAGCGGCTTCAGCCTCACGCTTGCGGCGACGCACTTCACGCGGGTCGTTCGGCGCACGGCCGTTCGGCAGCATGATGGTGGCCGCTTCTTCGACAGCCGGCTCTTGGGCCGGAGCAGTTTCAGCTACGGCAGGGGCAGGCTCTTCGGCAGGGGTTGCTTCAGCGACGACCGGTGCTGCCTCGACAGCCACTGGCTCGACCACGACAGGCTCGATCACTTCGGCTTCGACAGCGGGTGCTTGCTCTACGGCAGTTTCAGCAACCGGTGCTTTCTCCGCTTCGCTCGCTTCCACGGCCGGTGCTTCGGTGGCTGGCGCTTCGACTGCAGGCGCAGGCTCGCTGGTGGCCACTTCGGCCTGTGGTTGTGCAGGCGCTTCGACGACAGGCTCGATGCCTGGTTCGACCACGGTCACAGGCGCATTGACCGGCTGCTCGACGACAGGCGCGATCGCGACTTCCTCAGCTTTGGCGACAACCTCGGCCGGCTCGGCGGGCTGAACCACTTCATGGTCGTCAGCCTCCACGACAGTGGCGGTGGCGCGCTCGGCCTGCTCGTTGGCCTGGGCCTCGGCGTCGGCACTGATATTGCTGCTGGCAACGGCAGCGGTGACCGCCAGGCCTGCGGCCAGTTCGGCACCCAGCTCAGTGGCCTTGTGCTGCTGTGGCTGCTGCTCTTCGCCGGCTTCATCATCGCCGTCGATCAGTTCACCATTGGCATTGCGCTGGCGCTCACGACGGTTGCTGCGGCGACGCTGGCCACGGGAGCGGCGGCGAGGGCGTTCGCCATCGGCACCCTCCTGCTCATCCTGCAGCAGTTCTTCGTTAGGCAGTTGCTCCTCGCTCGCCTCGGCAGCCTGTTCGGCGGCACGTGGCTGGCGCTCTTCGCGCGGCTGGCGTGGTTGGCGTTCTTCGCGTGGTGCGCGCTCTTCACGCTCCTCGCGTGGTGCGCGTTCCTCACGGGCCGGACGCTCTTCACGAGGTGCGCGTTCTTCGCGTGGGGCACGTTCTTCGCGTGGTGCGCGTTCCTCACGGGGTGCGCGCTCTTCGCGGGCTACGCGTTCCTCGCGAGGTGCGCGCTCTTCGCGTGGAGCACGCTCCTCGCGGGCCGCCGGGGCAGTATCCAGTGGCTCGCGCAATTCGCGGACGCGTTCTTCACGATTACCACGGCGGTCTTCGCGTGGTTGACGAGGTGCACGTTCTTCGCGTGGTGCACGTTCTTCACGAGGTGCGCGCTCCTCGCGTGGCTGGCGCTCTTCGCGTGGGGTGCGCTCACTGCGCTCTTCACGCGGTTTGCGGTCTTCATCGCGACGGCCATTGCGGTTGCGGCTCTGCTGACGGCCGTTGCGGCGTTCCTCGTTGCGCTGGCTGCGCTCGGTGGTCGGCTTCTCGGGGGTGGCGGCGGGAGCGACGACGGGTTCTTCCTTGCCGGCGAACAGGCTGACCAGCGACTTGACCAGGCCCTTGAACAGGCTTGGCTCTGGCGCGGCGACAGGCGCTGGAGCGGTTGCAGCAGGTTTTTCTTCGCTCGGGCTAGGCTCAGGGGCGTTGGTGCGAGCCGGAGCGGTCTTCACTGCAGCTTCCTGGCGAACCAGGGTGCGGGTAGCGGTTGGTTGCGGCGCTTCCTCGGCTTCGCTGGTGGCGATTTCGTAGCTCGACTGGTTGTTCAGCACGTCCGGATTGTCGTCGCGCAGGCGCTGGACTTCGAAGTGCGGGGTTTCCAGGTGGTCGTTCGGCAGGATGATGATGCGTGCACGGGTGCGCAGTTCGATCTTGGTGATCGAGTTGCGCTTCTCGTTGAGCAGGAAGGCGGCTACCGGGATCGGCACCTGTGCGCGTACCTCGGCGGTACGGTCTTTCAGTGCTTCTTCCTCGATCAGGCGCAGGATCGCCAGCGACAGGGACTCGACGTCACGGATGATGCCGGTGCCCGAGCAGCGCGGGCAGACGATGCCGCTGCTTTCGCCCAGCGACGGACGCAGGCGCTGGCGAGACATCTCCAGCAGGCCGAAGCGCGAGATGCGGCCGACCTGGACGCGGGCGCGGTCGGCTTCGAGGCATTCGCGAACGCGTTCCTCGACGGCGCGCTGGTTCTTGGCCGGGGTCATGTCGATGAAGTCGATGACGATCAGGCCGCCGATGTCACGCAGGCGCAGCTGGCGGGCGATTTCCTCAGCCGCTTCCAGGTTGGTCTGCAGGGCGGTTTCCTCGATGTCGCTGCCTTTGGTGGCGCGCGCCGAGTTGATGTCGATGGAGACCAGGGCTTCGGTCGGATCGATGACGATCGAACCGCCGGACGGCAGGTCGACCACACGCTGGAAGGCGGTCTCGATCTGGCTTTCGATCTGGAAGCGGTTGAACAGCGGGACGCTGTCTTCGTACAGCTTGACCTTGCTGGCGTACTGCGGCATCACCTGGCGGATGAAGGTCAGGGCTTCTTCCTGAGCATCGATGCTGTCGATCAGTACTTCACCGATGTCCTGGCGCAGGTAGTCGCGAATGGCGCGGATGATGACGTTGCTTTCCTGGTAGATCAGGAAGGGCGCGACGCGATCCTGGGAGGCTTCCTTGATGGCGGTCCAGAGTTGCAGCAGGTAGTCGAGGTCCCACTGCATCTCTTCGCTGCTGCGGCCCAGGCCGGCCGTGCGCACGATCAGGCCCATGTCGCCGGGAACGGTCAGGCCGTTGAGGGCTTCGCGCAGCTCGTTGCGCTCTTCGCCTTCGATGCGGCGGGAAATGCCGCCAGCGCGTGGGTTGTTCGGCATCAGGACCAGGTAGCGGCCGGCGAGGCTGATGAAGGTGGTCAGGGCTGCGCCCTTGTTGCCACGTTCTTCTTTCTCGACCTGGACGATGACTTCCTGGCCTTCGCTCAGCACTTCCTTGATGTTCACCCGACCTTCAGGCGACTTCTTGAAATACTCGCGGGAGATTTCCTTCAGCGGCAGGAAGCCGTGACGTTCGGAACCGAAGTCGACGAAGGCGGCTTCGAGGCTGGGTTCGATGCGGGTGATCTTGCCTTTGTAGATGTTGGCCTTTTTCTGCTCACGCGCGCCGGACTCGATATCCAGGTCGTAGAGGCGTTGGCCATCCACCAGGGCTACACGCAACTCTTCGGGTTGAGTCGCGTTAATCAGCATTCTTTTCATGTTGTACCGTCGGTTTCCGGGCTGCCGGAAACGGCGTTCGGCACACACGACTTCTCATGGTCGGTGCCAAGGTGCGCAAAGGGTGGCGTGCCACCCCCGTGTCCAACGACGTTCGGCACCAGCCGGTTGCCCAGCCTGCCGTTGTCGCGACGACGCGTCCTGTTTGCTGCGGTGCCTATCGCACTCAGTCAGGAGGAGGAATCAGCCGAGGGCCGTGGACGCCTCTGGGGCATCTGCAAACACCGGTTCCGCTCGCCGGGCCATTACAGTGGGCCGGTGGCCGGCCGTGCTGTACGGTCCGGGCTGTACATCTCCACCCTGCACGTATCCCTGATAATTCGGGTGCTGCCGCGCGCTGAATCCGCAACGGGTTGCATTTTTCGCCAGCGCAGATTCTGGGCTGGCGCCATTCATGTCCAAGGCAGGTATTTCCGAAGCATTCGCCAGGCGCTGCACGGAAGCGACGAGGCGGGGCAGGGGCATGCGAAAAAGAACAGGAGGGAGGTGAAACACCGCACTTGTCGTTTTTTTCGTTCTTCTCTGCTCGGCGCTGGTGGCGATTCCAGGCATTTCGGTAAACTGGCGAAAACCCCGTCGGACGGCCTCGCGTCCTCGAGAATTGCGTTGGTCAGGGCCGGTTCGAAACCGTGCGGTACTGACCTACCGCTTTTGGCGGCGTTCGCGACTATAGCAGTAATCATTAAGTGCTTCAATTCCATAAAAAATTGTTATGATCCAGCAATGACGACCAATAATCCCCCGACTTCCGGCGTTCAGCTGATCGAAGTCGCGCCGGAACTTGCCGGCCAACGCATCGACAACTTCCTCATCACGGCCCTCAAGGGCGTGCCCAAGACCCTGGTCTATCGCATCCTGCGCAAGGGTGAGGTACGGGTGAACAAGGGGCGCATCAAACCCGAATACAAGCTGCAGGCTGGTGACATCGTGCGCGTGCCGCCTGTCCGATTGCCCGAGCGCGACGAGCCGGCTCCCGTGGCGCAGGGGTTGTTACAGCGGCTGGAGGCGGCGATCGTCTACGAAGACAAGGCGCTGATCGTGATGAACAAGCCCGCCGGTATTGCCGTGCACGGTGGCAGTGGCCTGAGTTTCGGGGTGATCGAGGCGCTGCGCCAGTTGCGTCCGGATGCCAAGGAGCTCGAATTGGTGCACCGGCTGGACCGCGATACGTCGGGCCTGCTGATGATCGCCAAGAAGCGCAGCATGCTTCGTCACCTCCACGCAGCGCTGCGCGGTGATGGCGTCGACAAGCGCTACATGGCGTTGGTGCGTGGGCACTGGCCAACGTCGAAGAAGCAGGTCAATGCGCCCTTGCAGAAAAGCAACCTGCGCTCTGGCGAACGCATGGTCGAGGTAGACGAAGAGGGCAAGGAGGCGTTGACGCTGTTCCGCGTGCTGCGTCGCTTCGGTGAGTTCGCCACGATGGTCGAGGCGCGTCCGATTACCGGTCGCACCCACCAGATCCGTGTGCACACGCTCCATGCCGGGCACATGATCGCCGGTGACAGCAAGTACGGCGATGAAGACTTCACCCGCGAAATTCGTGATCTGGGGGGCAAGCGCCTTTTCCTCCACGCTTATGCGTTGACCGTGCCCCTGCCGGACGGTGGCGAATTGAAGCTCGAAGCGCCGGTGGACGAGATGTGGGCCAAGACCGTGGAGCGCCTGAGTGCGACCTGACCTGTCATGAGCAAACCCTACGAGCTGCTGATCTTCGATTGGGATGGCACCCTTGCCGACTCCATCGGGCGCATCGTCGAAGCGATGAATGCCGCTGCCGAGCGTGCCGGCGAGGCTCCCAGTGCCGACGCTGCGGTCAAGGGCATTATCGGCCTGGCCCTGAGCGAGGCGATCTCGGTGCTTTATCCGCATCTGGATGCCCGGCAGCTCGAGATTTTTCGCCAGCACTATGCAGATATCTACACGGCGCTGGATCAGCAGCCCTCACCGCTGTTCGAAGGGGTGGTGGAATCGCTGGAAGCCTTCCGTAGCGAGGGCTATCGTCTGGCGGTGGCCACCGGCAAGGCGCGTCGTGGGCTCGACCGGGTGCTCAAGGCCAATGGCTGGGAAGGGTATTTCGATATCACTCGGGCCGCTGATGAAACCCGCGGTAAACCCCATCCGTTGATGCTTGAGGAAATTCTCGCCCATTGCCGGGTCGAACCTGGCAGGGCGCTGATGGTCGGAGATTCGGCATTCGATCTGCAGATGGCCAGTAATGCAGGCATGCACTCGGTTGCGGTGGGGTATGGCGCGATGTCGCTGCAGGCGCTGAGCGAATTCGGGCCGCAGATGTGCGTCGAGCATTTTTCACAGTTGCGTGAGTGGCTGGCTGGTCCCGCGCAGCTTCAACTCCAAGGTAGGTGAGCATGGCTGACGAGTGGAAAGCCCCTGAGTCCGAGGGTGCAGCGCAGGACAAGGAGGAGCGCAAGAGCTGGAAGCTGCTCGAGAAGACGCTCCTGGCGGGTGTTCAGGAGCAGCGTCGTGCGCGGCGCTGGGGGATCTTCTTCAAGCTGCTGACCTTTCTCTACCTGTTCGGTCTCCTGTTCCTGTTCTCTCCGCTGATGGATATGGAGAGCACGGCTTCGCGCAGTGCCAATCATACCGCCTTGGTGGAAGTGCGCGGGGTGATCGCCGATCAGGAAGCTGCCAGTGCCGACAATATCATCAAGAGTCTGCGCGAGGCGTTCAAGGACGCCAAGACCAAGGCTGTGGTGATGCGCATCAACAGTCCGGGCGGCAGCCCAGTGCAGGCGGGTTACGTATATGACGAGATTCGTCGGCTGCGTGCTGAATATCCGGCAATCAAGCTGTATGCGGTAATCACTGATCTTGGTGCTTCGGGCGCCTACTACATCGCCAGTGCGGCGGACGAGATCTACGCTGACAAGGCCAGCCTGGTCGGATCCATTGGTGTAACTGCCGCCGGCTACGGCTTCGTCGGCGCCATGGAGAAGCTTGGGGTCGAGCGTCGTGCCTATACCTCTGGTGAGCACAAGGCCTTCCTTGACCCGTTCTCGCCGCAAAAACCTGAAGAGACAGCGTTCTGGCAGGGTGTGCTGGATACCACGCACAATCAGTTCATCGCCATGGTGAAGCAGGGGCGAGGTGAGCGTCTGAAGGACAAGGAGCATCCCGAGCTGTTCAGTGGTTTGATCTGGTCGGGCGAGCAGGCCAAGGCGCTAGGCTTGATCGATGGCCTGGGCAGTGCCAGCTATGTGGCGCGTGACATTGTCGGCGAGAAGGAGTTGGTGGACTTCACGGTGCAGGAATCGCCGTTCGATCGCTTCTCCAAGCGTATCGGTGCCAGCGTCGCCGAGCGTCTGGCCATGTACATGGGCTTCCAGGGGCCATCCCTGCGTTGATTCATGAGTGGGGCTGCCGGGCAGCCCCGTCTTTCAGGGTAGCTGCACACCTTCTGCGTGCAGCATGTCTACCAGGCGAATCAGCGGAAGCCCGATCAGGCTTGTCGCATCGCAGCCGTGGGTGCTCTGGAACAGTGTCACCCCCAATCCCTCCGCCTTGAAGCTCCCTGCGCAGTCCAGTGGTTGCTCTGCGCGCACGTAGCGCTCGACCCGTTCGCGGTCCAGTTCGCGCAGGGTTACGGTGAACGGTATGCAGTCGACCTGGCATTGCCCTGTGTTGCTGTTGAGCAGGGCGAGGCCGGTCAGGAAGGTGACTTGCTGGCCGCTGGCGGCCAGCAATTGCTCGCACGCGCGTTCGAAGGTGTGTGGCTTGCCAAGGATCTGCTCGCCCAGCACGGCGACCTGGTCCGAGCCGATGATCAGGTGTTGCGAATGGCTGTTCGCCAGGGCTTCGGCTTTTTGTCGGGCCAGGCGGCGAACCAGGTCGGTAGCCGGCTCCTCGGCAATGCGCCCTTCGTCTATATCGGGGCTTGCCCAGGTGAAAGGCAGGCGCAGGCGCTGGAGCAATTCGCGCCGGTAGGGGGAGCTTGAAGCAAGCAGCAGGGGAAGCATGGTAGACTCCTTCGCAATTGAACCGATTCTAACATGCGTGATGCCGCCTAATTTCCTTTGACAGGGGCGGGGGGCATCCCTAGAATGCTGCGCCTATGTTGAATGACCCGATTCCACCTCACGTTGACCCGCGCAAATTAGCCGATCGTGGCGTAACCCTCCAAGGTTCGCTGCAGCTCGCTGATTTGGAAAGACTCTGCGACCCGCTTTCCGATAATGTCGGTACGGTGCAGGCGAAGTTCGATTTTGAGCGAGACGAGCAGCACGTTGTGGTTATCCACAGCGATCTGAATGTCGAAGTCAAAATGGTTTGCCAGCGTTGTCTTGAGCTGGTCACCCTGCCGATCCACAGCGAATGTACTTATGCCGTGGTGAAGGAGGGTGCGAATACCCAGTCGTTGCCGAAAGGCTATGACGTGCTGGAACTGGGCGAAGATCCTTTGGATCTGCAGGCGCTGATCGAGGAGGAGCTTTTGCTCGCCCTCCCCATCGTGCCTGCTCATCATCCGGAAGAATGCCAGCAGCCGGCGGGCGCAGACGAGCCCGAATCGAGCAAGGACGAGGTATCGCGGTCCAACCCGTTCAGTGTCTTGGCGCAGTTAAAGCGTGACCCAAACGTTTAGGAGTTAATCAATTATGGCTGTTCAGCAGAACAAAAAATCCCGCTCTGCCCGTGACATGCGCCGTTCGCACGACGCCCTGTCGGAAAACGCGCTGTCCGTAGAGAAGAGCACCGGTGAAGTACACCTGCGCCACCACGTTTCGCCAGAAGGCGTATACCGTGGTCGCAAAGTGATCGACAAGGGCGCTGACGAGTAATCCTTGTCCGCTCAGATCATCGCGATCGACGCAATGGGCGGGGACTTCGGTCCCCGCAGCATTGTCCAGGCTAGCATTGCCTGCCTTTCGGCTACCCCCTCGCTGCACCTGACCCTCGTCGGTCAACCCTCTCTCCTTGAAGAACTTGTCAGTGGCCTTGCAGCTGCCGATCGTGCGCGCCTGCAAATTGTCGCGGCGAGCGAGGTGGTGGGCATGGACGAGCGGCCTTCGCAGGCGTTGCGCGGCAAGCCTGATTCGTCGATGCGCGTCGCCCTCGAGCTGGTGCGTGACGGCAAGGCGCAGGCCTGTGTGAGCGCCGGGAACACCGGGGCGCTGATGGCGCTGTCGCGATTTGTCCTCAAGACGCTGCCGGGCATCGATCGCCCCGCCATGGTGGCGGCGATTCCGACCCAGGCTGGCTATTGTCAGTTGCTCGACCTGGGGGCCAATGTCGATTGCAGTGCCGAGAACCTCTACCAGTTCGCCGTGATGGGGTCGGTGGCGGCTCAGGCGCTGGGGATCCAGCGACCGCGCGTGGCGTTGCTCAACGTCGGTACCGAGGATATCAAGGGCAACCAGCAGGTCAAACTGGCGGCCAGTCTGTTGCACAATGCCCGTGGGCTGAACTACATCGGTTTTGTCGAAGGCGATGGCCTGTATCGCGGCGAGGCCGATGTGGTGGTGTGCGACGGCTTCGTCGGCAATATCCTGCTCAAGTCCAGCGAAGGGCTGGCGAGCATGATCGGTGCGCGTATAGAGGCGCTGTTCAAGGGTGGGCTGTTTTCTCGTGCGGCCGGGGTGGTGGCGATGCCGTTGCTCAGGCGCCTGCAGGCTGACCTGGCACCGGCGCGACACAATGGCGCAAGTTTTCTCGGTTTGCAGGGGATCGTCATCAAGAGTCATGGTTCGGCAGGCGTACAGGGCCTGCAGAGCGCCATCCAGCGCGCGCTGATCGAGATCCAGGAAAACCTGCCGCAGCGGCTGCACGGTCGTCTCGAAGACCTGTTGCTTTAGGCATATTGGCGATGAAGTGGTTAAATGTGACCGCTTGGTCTGCGTTTCCATCCAAGTTTTCAGATTCCGCGCCTCGCCATTGGTGGGGCGCACCCTATCCGACGACAAGATCATAAGGGCTTGTTCAATGTCTGCATCCCTCGCATTCGTCTTTCCTGGTCAAGGCTCCCAGTCGCTGGGCATGCTCGCCGAGCTCGGCGCTGAAAAGCCGGTAATCGTCGAGACCTTCAAGGAAGCTTCCGAGGCTCTGGGCTACGACCTGTGGAAGCTGGTCCAGGAAGGTCCGGAAGAACAACTCAATCAAACCGACAAGACCCAGCCGGCGATCCTGACGGCCTCGATTGCCCTTTGGCGTCTGTGGCTGGAGGAGGGTGGTGCGCAACCCGCCCTGGTCTCTGGTCACAGCCTGGGTGAGTACAGTGCCCTGGTCGCTGCCGGTAGCCTGTCGCTCAAGGACGCCGTTCGCCTGGTCGAGCGCCGTGGCCAGCTGATGCAGGAAGCCGTGCCTGCAGGTCACGGTGCCATGGCTGCGATTCTCGGCCTGGATGATGCTGATGTGGTAGCCATCTGCGCCGAGGCTGCCGAGGATGAAGTGGTCAGTGCGGTCAACTTCAACTCCCCGGGCCAGGTCGTCATCGCCGGTAACAAGGCGGCGGTCGATCGTGCGATTGAGCTGTGCAAGGCCAAGGGCGCCAAGCGTGCGCTGCCACTGGCGGTCAGCGTGCCGTCGCATTGTGCGCTGATGAAGCCGGCTGCCGAGCGTTTCGCTGAAGCGGTCAACGCCATCGAGTGGAAGGCGCCGCAGATTCCGGTGGTGCAGAACGTCACCGCCGCCATCGCTGCCGATCTCGACGCACTCAAGCGCGACCTGTTGGCGCAGCTGTACCAGCCGGTACGTTGGGTAGAGTGTGTGCAGACCCTGGCGGCCAGTGGTGCGGTCAATCTGGTCGAGTGCGGCCCGGGCAAGGTCCTGGCTGGCCTGAACAAGCGTTGCGCCGATGGCGTTACCACCTACAACCTCAATACCCCTGACGCCGTCGCCGCCACCCGCGCGGCGCTGGCCTGATATCTGGAGAAACTTGCATGAGCCTGCAAGGTAAAGTTGCACTGGTCACCGGCGCCAGCCGTGGTATCGGCCAGGCCATCGCCCTGGAACTGGGCCGCCAGGGCGCTACCGTAATCGGTACCGCCACTTCCGCTTCGGGTGCCCAGCGTATCGCCGAGACCCTCAAGGAGCACGGTATCACCGGTACCGGTCTTGAGCTCAATGTCACCAGCGAAGAGTCCGTGAGTGCCGTGCTGGCAGCGATCACCGAGCAGTTCGGTGCTCCGGCGATCCTGGTCAACAATGCCGGCATCACCCGCGACAACCTGATGCTGCGCATGAAAGATGAAGAATGGTTCGATGTCATCGACACCAACCTCAACAGCCTCTACCGTCTGTCCAAGGGCGTGCTGCGCGGCATGACCAAGGCGCGCTGGGGTCGTATCATCAGTATCGGTTCGGTTGTCGGGGCCATGGGTAACGCCGGCCAGGCCAACTACGCCGCTGCCAAGGCGGGCCTCGAAGGTTTCAGTCGAGCCCTGGCGCGTGAAGTGGGCTCGCGCGGTATCACTGTAAACTCGGTCACCCCGGGCTTCATCGATACCGACATGACCCGCGAGCTGCCCGAAGCGCAGCGTGAAGCGCTGCAGACCCAGATTCCGCTGGGCCGCCTGGGTCAGGCCGAGGAGATCGCGAAAGTGGTTTCCTTCCTGGCATCCGACGGCGCAGCCTATGTCACAGGCGCTACCGTGCCGGTGAACGGCGGGATGTACATGTAACATCAGCAACTCAATGTGACGGATTGCTTAAAAAAACAGTCATACTGCAAGCCTAAAATCCGTTATAAAGCTGCAACCAGATTCCAGGTGGCAGGCCGGGTGTCTCTCGTGAAGGCGCGTTACGCTTGAAAAGCAGGCGTCTTCCTATAAACTTGGGCACCGGCCAGCTGCATGACATATGTCCATTAGGAGTGAAAACTAGGTATGAGCACCATCGAAGAACGCGTCAAGAAAATCGTCGCCGAGCAACTGGGCGTCAAGGAAGAGGAAGTCAAGAACGAATCTTCCTTCGTTGATGACCTGGGTGCCGATTCGCTTGACACCGTTGAGCTGGTGATGGCTCTGGAAGAGGAATTCGAGACCGAAATCCCTGACGAAGAAGCCGAGAAGATCACTACCGTTCAAGCTGCAATCGACTACGTCAACAGCCACAAGGCCTAAGACGTTCCAGTCGACGCTTCTTGTCGGGAAAAACCGCACTGCCTTTGCCGGCGTGCGGTTTTTTCTTTGCGAGCCATTGGCGTCATTCACCGGGCAATCGAGAGCCTGTTGCCATTTCATTCGGCCATGCTGAATGCAATCGCAAGAGACTCTGTTATTAGAAAAGGAGAGTGCTGTGTCGCGTAGACGCGTCGTGGTCACCGGTATGGGTATGCTGTCGCCACTGGGTACTGATGTACCAAGCACCTGGCAGGGCATTCTGGCTGGCCGCAGTGGCATCGGTCCGATCGAACACACGGACCTGAGTGCCTACTCCACCCGTTTTGGCGGCTCGGTGAAGGGCTTTGAGGTCGAGCAGTACCTGTCGGCCAAGGAAGCTCGCAAGCTTGACCTGTTCATCCAGTACGGCCTGGCGGCCGGTTTCCAGGCGGTGCGCAATGCTGGCCTGGAAGTGACCGACGCCAACCGCGAGCGTATCGGCGTGGCCATGGGGTCGGGCATCGGTGGCTTGACCAATATCGAAGACACCAGCCGAACCCTGCACGAGCAAGGGCCGCGCCGGATTTCGCCATTCTTCGTCCCCGGCTCGATCATCAACATGATCTCCGGCTTCCTGTCGATCCACCTTGGGCTGCAGGGCCCCAACTACGCTATCTCCACTGCGTGCACCACCGGTACCCACTGTATCGGCATGGCTGCGCGCAATATCGCCTATGGCGAGGCCGACGTGATGATCGCCGGCGGTGCGGAAATGGCGGCGTGCGGTTTGGGCATGGGCGGTTTCGGCGCATCGCGGGCGCTTTCGACTCGCAATGACGAGCCGTCCCGTGCCAGCCGTCCGTGGGACAAGGGGCGCGATGGCTTTGTGTTGTCCGATGGCGCCGGTGCCCTGGTGCTGGAGGAACTCGAACACGCCAAGGCTCGTGGCGCGACCATCTATGCCGAGCTGGTCGGTTTCGGCATGAGCGGCGACGCGTTCCACATGACATCGCCACCGGATACCGGCGACGGCGCTGCACGCTGCATGGTCAACGCCCTGCGTGATGCGGGTGTGAAGCCTGAAGAGGTCAGCTACATCAACGCCCACGGCACCTCGACTCCTGCTGGCGATATCGCCGAAGTGGCGGCCATCAAGCGTGTCTTCGGCGAGCACGCCTACAAGCTGGCCGTCAGCTCGACCAAGTCGATGACCGGCCATCTGCTGGGGGCTGCCGGTGCGGTAGAAGCGATCTTCAGTGTGTTGGCGATCAACAGCCAGATGGCGCCGCCGACCATCAACCTGGACGAGCCCGACGAAGGTTGCGATCTGGACTTCGTGCCGCACCAGGCGCGCAGCATGCCGATCGATGTCGTGCTCTCCAACTCCTTCGGCTTTGGCGGTACCAACGGTTCGCTGGTATTCCGCCGGTTCGCCGATTGATGCACAGCTGGATCGACGGCCAGCCGGCGACTGCAGTCAACCTGCAGAACCGCGGCCTGGCCTATGGCGATGGTCTGTTCGAGACTATCGCCGTGCGCGGCGGCAGGCCCAGCCTGCTGTCGCGACATCTCGAACGTCTCGCGCTGGGTTGCGAGCGGCTGGCGATCGATATCGATCTTGCGCTTGTTCGCGACGAGTTGCTGCGCTACGCCAGTCAGCTCGGTGAAGGCGTAGCCAAACTGATCGTCACTCGTGGTGATAGCCAGCGCGGCTATGCGCCCGCCCCTGGAGCCTTGGCCCGACGTATTCTCCAGGGTGGTCCAAGGCCAGCTTATCCTGCGGGCAACGCGGAGCAAGGCATCGGGCTGTTCGACTGCCAGACCCGTCTTGCGCAGCAACCGCTGCTGGCCGGGCTCAAGCACCTCAATCGCCTGGAGCAGGTAATGGCTCGCGCCGAATGGCAAGACTCTGCCTGTGCCGAGGGTCTGATGCGTGACGTGCAGGGGCACCTGATCGAAGGGGTCTACAGTAATCTGTTCCTGGTCCGCGACGGCGTGCTGCTGACTGCCGACCTGAGCCGCTGCGGCGTGGCAGGCGTCATGCGCGCTGCGCTGCTGGACGAAGCCCCGGCGCTGGGTATCGAAGTCCGGACCGGCGACCTTGTGCAAGCCGATCTGGAGGCGGCCGACGAGGTGTTCGTCTGCAACAGCGTGTATGGAATTTGGCCCGTGCGTACTGTCGCTGCGCTCAACCTCGACTGGCCGGCCGGGCCGCTCACCCGTAAACTGCAGGCCGTTGCCCGTACGTTACTGGATACCTGATTCGTGAGACGCAAAATCCTGCTGCTGCTGGAAATGGGCCTGATCCTTGCCGGCCTGGCCGTAGGCTGGTCGGCCTGGAAGGTTAACTCGGTCCTGGAGCAGCCGCTGCATGTCACCGAAGAGCGCCTGCTCGATGTGCCCAATGGCACCAACCCCAACCGCATGTTCTACCGCATGCAGAGCGAGGGGCTGCTCGACGATGCCTTCTGGTTGCGTCTTTACTGGCGTTTCAATATGGCTGGCACCGCACTGCATACGGGTGAGTACCGCCTGACGCCCGGAATGACCGTCGAAGCCCTGTTCGACGCCTGGCGCCGTGGCGATGTGGTGCAGTACAACCTCACCCTGGTCGAGGGGTGGACCTTCCGCCAGGTGCGCACGGCCGTGGCCAGGCATGAAAAGATCAAGCACACCCTCGACGGGCTCTCCGACACTGAAGTGATGGACAAGCTTGGGCATACCGGTGTTTTCCCTGAGGGGCGTTTCTTCCCGGACACCTATCGCTTCGTGCGCGGCATGACCGATGTCGAACTGTTGCAGCAAGCCTACATGCGCCTTGAGGAGGTGCTGGCCAAGGAGTGGGCGGATCGGATGACCGATTTGCCATACCGTGATCCCTACCAGGCGCTGATCATGGCCTCGCTGGTGGAGAAGGAAACCGGTATTCCTCAGGAGCGAGGGCAGATCGCAGGCGTATTTGTGCGCCGCCTTCGCTTGGGCATGATGCTGCAGACCGATCCTACGGTTATCTACGGCATGGGGGAGCGCTATAACGGCAAGATCACGCGTGCCGACCTGCGTGCACCGACACCCTACAACACATACACCATGACCGGCCTGCCGCCGACACCGATCGCCATGGTCGGACGCGAAGCGATTCACGCCGCGCTGAATCCGTCAGACGGTACCAGCCTGTATTTCGTCGCGCGTGGCGATGGCAGCCACGTCTTCTCCGATGACCTGGACGACCACAATACGGCTGTGCGCGAATATCAGCTCAAGCGCCGCGCCGACTACCGTTCCAGTCCGGCGCCACAAGCCCCGCAGGGCACGGCCGATCAGGCACCGGACGCCGAGCCGCCAACTGAAGCCGCGCCTCGGTCCGGCGAAGCCCTTGAAGGCGCGCCAACCCAGTCCGCCGAAGAGCCCGCGCCCGCACAAGCGCCGGCGCCCACCGAAAAACAGTAAGGAATGCCCGTGAGCGGTTTGTTCATCACTCTGGAAGGCCCCGAAGGCGCGGGCAAGAGCACCAATCGCGAGTACCTGGCCGCGCGCCTGCGTGAGCAGGGCGTGGATGTGGTCATGACCCGTGAGCCTGGTGGCACGCCGTTGGCCGAGCGTATCCGCGAGTTGCTCCTCGCTCCCAGCGACGAAACCATGGCGGTCGACACCGAGCTCCTGTTGATGTTCGCTGCGCGCGCCCAGCACTTGGCCGAGGTCATTCGCCCAGCACTGGCGCGGGGCGCCGTGGTGCTCTGCGACCGTTTCACCGACGCCACCTACGCCTATCAGGGCGGGGGACGTGGCCTGCCCGTGCAGCGTATCGCGGTGCTGGAAGACTTCGTTCAGGGCACGCTGCGCCCGGACCTGACCCTGGTCTTCGATCTGCCAGTAGAAGTCGGTCTTGCCCGTGCTGCCGCCCGCGGTCGCCTGGACCGCTTCGAGCAGGAGGGCCAGGCATTCTTCGAGTCGGTGCGTCAGGCTTATCTGCAGCGCGCAGGCCAAGCGCCGCAGCGCTACAGCCTGCTGGATGCCGGGCAGCCGCTTGAGGCGGTGCAGCGCGCCATCGACGCATTGCTGCCAGGTATCCTGGAGCGTTGCCGTGGCTGAGGCCTACCCCTGGCAGCAAGCGCTCTGGCAGCAGTTGGCCGGGCGCAGCCAGCATGCCCATGCCTACCTGTTGCACGGGCCGCAGGGTATCGGCAAGCGCGCCATGGCCGAACGCCTGATGGCTCGCCTGTTGTGCCAGCAGCCGCAAGGGGTGGATGCCTGCGGGCAATGCAAGTCGTGCCTGTTGCTCAAGGCTGGCAGCCACCCCGATAACTTCGTGCTGGAACCCGAAGAGGCCGACAAGCCCATCAAGGTCGACCAGGTGCGGGATCTGGTTTCGTTCGTGGTGCAGACTGCGCAGCTGGGCGGGCGCAAGGTGGTACTGATCGAGCCGGTCGAAGCGATGAACGTCAACGCCTCCAACGCTTTGCTCAAGAGTCTCGAAGAGCCTTCGGGCGATACCGTGCTGCTGCTGGTGAGCCATCAGCCCAGCCGTTTGTTGCCAACGATCAAGAGCCGTTGCCAGCAAGTCGCCTGTGCGCAGCCGACGCTTGCGCAGAGTCAGGCCTGGCTGGCGACGGCGCTACCGGAGCTCGATCAGGTCGAGCGTGACGAACTGCTGACCCTGGCGGCAGGGTCTCCACTGATGGCTGTCAACTTGCAGTCCCAGGGTGTGCGCGAGCAACGGGCACTGGTCACCGAGGGGGTGAAGAAGTTGATCAAGCAGCAGCAATCGCCCAGCCAGTTGGCCGAGGCCTGGAACAACGTGCCGCTGCTGTTGCTGTTCGACTGGTTCTGCGACTGGTCGCACCTGATCCTGCGCTACCAGTTGACCCAGGACGAAGACGGGCTAGGCTTGGCCGACATGCGCAAGGTCATACAATACCTTGCGCAGAAGAGCCGGCAGGGCAGGGTGCTCGAGGTCCAGGCCTGGATTCTCGAGCAGCGCCAGAAAGTGCAGGGCAAGGCCAACCTCAATCGCGTGCTGCTGCTCGAAGCCCTGTTGGCCCATTGGCTGCAGATGCTGGCCACGCGCTGATTCCCCATCGTTCATTTTCATGTGTGCTTTCATTCCATGCTCGTAGATTCCCATTGCCACCTCGACCGACTTGACCTGAGCGCCCATGCGGGCTCGCTCGACGCCGCCCTGCAGGCGGCCCGCGAGCGTGGGGTCGGGCATTTTCTGTGCATCGGCGTAAGCGCCGAGAACGCCGGGGCGGTAAAGGCCCTGAGCGAGCAGTACGCCGACGTCGACTGTTCGGTAGGCGTGCACCCGCTCGATCTGGCCCCGGGGGAGACGCCGGCGCTGGAATGGTTGTTGCGCGAGCTGGCTCACCCGCACGTGGTGGCCATTGGCGAAACCGGATTGGACTATCACTACGAGCCTGAGGCCGCCGAGTTGCAGCAGGCGTCTTTCCGCCTGCACCTGGAAGCGTCTCGGCAGACAGGCAAGCCGGTGATCGTTCACACCCGTGCGGCGCGGGCCGACACCCTGGCGCTGCTGCGCGAGGCCAGTCTGCCGCAGGCGGGCGTGTTGCACTGCTTTACAGAAGACTGGGACATGGCCAAGGCTGCACTCGATCTGGGGTACTACATCTCGCTCTCCGGAATCGTCACCTTCCGCAATGCCGAAGCCCTGCGCGAGGTCGCACGCCAGGTGCCTGTCGACCGGCTGCTGGTAGAGACCGACTCGCCATACCTGGCGCCCATCCCGTATCGCGGCAAGCCGAACCTGCCGCAGTACGTGCGTGAAGTCGCCGAGTACGTCGCATCGTTGCGAGGGGTGAGCTACGCGCAGTTGGCCGAGCAGACGACCGCCAACTTCAAGCGCCTGTTCCCCTTGGCACGCGTCGCCTGAAGCTAAAGCAAGGCGGGCAAAAAAAACCCGGATTCTGGGGGAGGAATCCGGGTTAAGACCATTAGGAGTAAAACAAAGGTACGCGGTCCCTGGGCACCTTTATCGGCGCGCCACTTGGGGGGATGCGCCGCGCCAACACTTCAAGTATTGGCGAGTATCCTCGCACTGCCAGCGTCAGTTGGTCGTTTTTTAAACAGATTTGGAATACACCTGACAACCAATGGGCCATCAGGGTATGGCAGCCAGCAGAAATCGGATGAGTTTGCTGCTATTACGTACCTATCTGTATAGATGTGCGGTGAAAAGTCTGGAGAGTGTGTAGATCGTGCGCGGCTTCCCGGCTGCGTACAGCGTTCGATGAGCCTGGCGAGTCTGGCGAGCCCTGCCGCGTCGGTTGTAGACGAGTGGCAGTCGGGCGCGGAGTATCTCACGCATCCCTGGGATTCAGACCAAGCAGACCCGGTTTGCACTCGAACTCATCATGAAACACAGATATGGTTGGATGATCCGTGCAATTTGCTGCAAGTTAGGCATAATAATCCGCTTCGATTGTCATCCAGTCCTTCTTATGCAGAAAGAACCTCGTAAGGTCCGTGAGTTTCGTCGCCGCGAGCAAGAAATCCTCGACACGGCGCTCAAGCTGTTTCTCGAACAGGGTGAAGACAGTGTCACCGTCGAGATGATCGCCGACGCGGTCGGTATCGGCAAAGGCACGATCTACAAGCACTTCAAGTCCAAGGCGGAGATCTACCTGCGCCTGATGCTCGACTACGAGCGTGATTTGAACGCGCTGTTGCATTCGGACGACGTCGATCGCGACAAGGAAGCCCTTTCGCGAGCCTACTTCGAGTTCCGCATGCGCGATCCCCAGCGCTACCGCTTGTTCGACCGTCTCGAGGAGAAGGTGGTCAAGGGTAATCAGGTGCCGGAGATGGTCGAGGAACTGCACCGTATTCGCGCCTCCAATTTCGAGCGCCTGACCCAGCTGATCAAGGGCCGTATCAGTGAAGGCAAGCTCGAGGATGTGCCGCCATACTTCCACTACTGCGCTGCCTGGGCGTTGGTGCATGGCGCCGTAGCGCTGTATCACTCGCCGTTCTGGAGCAACGTTCTCGAGGATCAGGAAGGTTTCTTCCAGTTCCTGATGGACATCGGCGTGCGCATGGGCAACAAGCGCAAGCGCGACCCGGAACCGGCCGCCTGAAGACCCCCTGCGGAGCGTTGTCCATGACGGGCAGGCTCCGCCAGTCACTTCTGCTTCGGCGACAGGGCTTGCAAAAACCTGATCTTTGAGTCAAGTTTTGCCGGCTCGCTTTTCTCATGCCGGAGTCACCCATGATCGTCGATCGTCAAGGCAGGCGTTTTCGCAACCTGCGCGTCAGCCTGACAGCTGCCTGCAACTATGCGTGCAGTTACTGTGTGCCCGATGGCAAGCGCCTGGTGGCGGCGCAGGATGAGCTGTCCGCCGATGCACTGGCGCGCGGGGTGGCTCTTCTGGTCGATGCCGCAGGTATCGAGCGTCTGCGCATCACCGGTGGCGAACCATTGATCAGCCCCCGCCTGGAGCCATTCCTGAAGATTGTCGGTGGCTTGGGGCTCAAGGATATCGCCTTGACCACCAACGGTCAGTTGCTCAGTCGCAAGCTTGCGATGTTGCGTGCAGCGGGTATCGACCGGCTCAATGTCTCGCTCGATACCCTCGACCCAACCGCATTTCGCAGCATCGCTCGGGGCGGCGACCTGGCCAGCGTGCTGAGGGGCATGGAGGAGGCGAGTGCGGCGGGTATGCGCATCAAGGTCAACATGGTGCCGATGCGCGGGCACAATCTCGATCAGGTAGTGCCGCTGCTCAATTACTGCCTGGCAAGAGGCTATGAACTGCGTTTCATCGAGTTGATGCGCATGGGTCACCTGGCACTTGATTCGAATGCATTCCTGCGTCAGTTCGTCAGTCTCGAGCAATTGCTGGCATTGATCGGCGATCATCATCACTTCCAGCAGGCGCCAGCGGCTTTGGATGCAACGGCCCTGCGCTACCAGATTCCTGGCCAAGGTTACTTTGGTGTGATTGCCAACGAGAGCGTGCCGTTTTGCCGGACCTGCTCGCGCTTGCGTCTGTCCTCTACTGGCTGGCTGCATGGCTGCCTGTCTTCGAGCAATCGCCACTTTATCGGCGATCTGCTCGACAAGCCGCGTCACCAGGCACTTCCAGTGATTCAGCGTCTGCTGGTCAAGGCTCTGGCGGACAAGCAGGAGCTGGCGTTCTCGGGGGGTGTGACAGTGATGAAGGTGATCGGCGGCTGAGCTGGCGCAAAAGCTGCATCTGGCGGCTATTCGCCGGTTTTTCGTCACCGGTCACTGGAGGAAAGATGCGTAGCCTGGTCTTGCTGCTGGCGCTGATGGCGTTGAGCGGCTGCATGAAAGTCAGCGACATGGGCGAAGGTGTTCGCTATCAGATGAGCGACGCCGGTCTGCTCGATCACAGCGATACCGCCCGAACCCTGTCGGTTCGGCTGCAGCCTGATTCGTTTATCTTCATTGGCCAGGGCGCTTTCGTGCCGCCTGGAAAAGGGCCGGTGCCGCAGCAGAATGCCGTTGCAGAAGAAGCATTCAAGAGCTTCGTCGAGTACTTCCCGCTGGTGCGTCGCGCCAGGGCGCCGTTGGGGTTGGAGGACGCGATAGCCGAGGCGCGTTCGGTCGGAGCCCATTACGTGCTCTATACCCGTTTCGCTCGCACCGATGACCGCATTGGTAATGGCGACGAATGGTACGACGAGCAGGCAGTGGATCGCCTCGGTTGGGATACCGGTGTGGTGCAGATGATGCTGATCGAAACCAGCACGCGCTATTTGATCGATACCGCACGCATCAAGAGCCGTGGCGGTTTGTTGACGTTCCACGACAACACGCCGCAGGATTTGCTCGCGGCACCCATGCGCGAGTACGCTCGTAGCCTCCTGGGAATGAGTCGGTAAGGAACGGGTGATGACAGGTACGGGCAAGGCCAACGATCTTCTGGCGCAGATACCCAAGGAGAAGGGGCTGCCTCCCGTGCATCTGTGGAATCCCGATTTCTGCGGCGACATCGACATGCGCATCGCCCGCGACGGCACCTGGTACTACCTGGGGACGCCGATCGGGCGCAAGCCGATGGTGCGCTTGTTCTCTACCATCATTCGTCGCGACGGTGATGACTATTTCCTGGTAACGCCTGTGGAAAAGGTGGGAATTCGTGTCGATGATGCGCCGTTCGTGGCGGTTAGCCTGGAAGTGGAGGGTAGTGGTGAGCAGCAGGTCCTGCGTTTCACCAGCAATGTCGAGGATCAGGTCGAGGCCGGTCCTGATCACCCCATTCGGGTAGAGACAGATCCGACAACGCATGAGCCATCGCCTTACCTGCTGATGCGCAGCAACCTCGAAGCGCTCATCCACCGCAATGTGTTCTACCAGATGGTGGAGCTTGCGGTGCCACGCGTGATCGATGGCGAGGAGTGGTTGGGGGTTTGGAGTGGCGGGGTGTTCTACCCCATCGGGCGCGACCACTGAGCGCATCTTGCGACGATCTTTCTGATCCCGGAAAAACACAAAACCTCCAGTGCTTGCGCATCTGGAGGTTTTTCAGTGTCTGGCTCCGCGACCTGGACTCGAACCAGGGACCCAATGATTAACAGTCATTTGCTCTACCGACTGAGCTATCGCGGAATCTGCGCGTATCTTACTGAATGCCAAGGGGAAGTCAAGCTGCCCCCTGGCAAATCAAGCAGTTACAGCACTTCGACGATGGCCTTGGTGACCACGTGGATGTTGCTCTGGTTCAGTGCCGCCACAGCGATGCGACCGGTGTCCAGCGCGTAGATGCCGAAGTCGTTCTTCAGGCGCGCGACCTGTTCCACAGTCAGGCCCGAGTAGGAGAACATGCCGACTTGGCGACCGACGAAGCTGAAGTCGCGGTTGGCACCGTACTCGGCCAGGAGCGAGACCATCTGTTTGCGCATGCCGTGGATGCGTTCACGCATTTCGCCCAGTTCGGCTTCCCACATCTGACGCAGTTCCGGGCTGTTGAGCACGGTGGCGACGATGGTTGCACCGTGAGTCGGCGGGTTGGAGTAGGTGGTGCGAATCACGCGCTTGACCTGCGACAGCACGCGCGTGCTCTCGTCTTTCGAAGCGGTGACGATCGACAGCGCGCCGACGCGCTCGCCATACAGCGAGAACGATTTGGAGAACGAGCTGGAGACAAAGAACTCCAGGCCCGAATCGGCGAACAGGCGTACGGCGAAGGCATCTTCGCCGATGCCTTCGCCGAAGCCCTGGTAGGCCATGTCGAGGAATGGCACGTGGCCTTTTGCCTTGACCACTTCCAGTACGTTCTTCCAGTCGTCGAGCGACAGATCGACACCGGTCGGGTTATGGCAGCAGGCGTGCAGGACGACGATCGAGCCCGAGGGCAGCGTGTTCAGGTCTTCGAGCATGCCGGCACGGTTGACGTCGTTGCTCGGTGCGTCGTAATAGCGGTAGCTCTGTACTGGGAAGCCTGCAGTCTCGAACAGGGCGCGATGGTTTTCCCAGCTCGGATCGCTGATGGCGACTACCGCGTTCGGCGAAAGGCGCTTGAGGAAGTCGGCACCGATCTTGAGGGCGCCGGTACCGCCGACAGCCTGCACGGTCACTACGCGGCCTTCAGCCAGCAGTGCAGATTCAGCGCCGAACAGCAGTTTTTGTACGGCCTGGTCGTAGGCAGCGATGCCGTCGATCGGCAGGTAGCCGCGGGAGGCATGTTGGGCGACACGCTGGGTTTCGGCTTCGATCACCGCGCGCAGCAGCGGGATGCGGCCTTCCTCATTGCAATAGACGCCAACGCCCAGATTGACCTTGTCGGTACGTGGGTCAGCGTTGAATGCTTCGTTGAGGCCCAGGATGGGGTCGCGGGGTGCCAGCTCGACAGCGGAAAACAGGCTCATTGTTACCTTGGCTCTGAATAGGAGAGTGATAGGAAATGCACCCTCCAGCCCAGTGCACTGAAGCGGTGCAAACGGGGAGTCAGTATAGTGATACCGATCGGTCACTGCGACACTCTGGCACAGGTTTTCAGGCGCTTTGCGCAAATATTTTTCGACCATTGGTCGAATTGCCTTGTCCACCGCAATGAGCGTTCACATCTGCGGCGGCAAAGGCCACCCCGCCGCGTCTTTTTGCGTATAGACTACTGGCTAAATTTACAGTTGCTGCGACATCCAAGAGGTCCGTCATGTCCGAGTTCCAGCTCGTCACCCGATTCCAGCCGGCCGGCGACCAGCCCGAAGCCATTCGCCTGATGGTCGAGGGTATCGAAGCGGGCCTGTCGCACCAGACCCTGCTCGGGGTGACCGGCTCCGGCAAGACCTTCAGCATCGCCAATGTCATTCAGCAGGTCCAGCGCCCGACCATGGTGCTGGCGCCGAACAAGACGCTGGCTGCCCAGCTGTATGGCGAGTTCAAGGCCTTCTTCCCGCACAACGCGGTGGAGTACTTCGTCTCCTACTACGACTACTACCAGCCGGAAGCCTACGTCCCGTCGTCGGACACCTTCATCGAGAAGGATGCCTCGATCAACGACCACATCGAGCAGATGCGCCTGTCGGCGACCAAGGCATTGCTGGAGCGGCGCGACGCGATCATCGTCACCACGGTGTCGTGTATCTATGGCCTGGGCAGCCCGGAAACCTACCTGAAGATGGTTCTGCACGTCGATCGCGGCGACAAGCTCGACCAGCGCGCACTGCTGCGCCGGCTGGCCGACCTGCAGTACACCCGCAACGAGATGGACTTCGCCCGTGCCACCTTCCGGGTGCGTGGTGATGTGATCGACATCTTTCCGGCCGAATCGGACCTTGAGGCCATCCGTATCGAGCTGTTCGACGACGAGGTGGAGAACATTGCCGCCTTCGACCCCTTGACCGGCGAAGTGATCCGCAAGCTGCCGCGTTTCACTTTCTACCCCAAGAGCCACTATGTGACCCCGCGCGAGACTCTGCTCGAGGCGGTGGACGGCATCAAGGAGGAGCTCGGCGAGCGGCTGGAGTACCTCAACAAGGCCAACAAGCTGGTAGAGGCCCAGCGTCTGGAGCAGCGTACGCGCTTCGACCTGGAGATGATTCTCGAGCTGGGTTATTGCAACGGTATCGAAAACTACTCGCGCTATCTGTCCGGTCGCCCGGCTGGCGCCCCGCCGCCGACGCTCTACGATTATCTTCCTGCCGACGCGTTGCTGGTGATCGATGAGTCACACGTCAGCGTTCCTCAGGTCGGCGCCATGTACAAGGGCGACCGTTCTCGCAAAGAGACACTGGTGGAGTATGGCTTCCGCCTGCCATCGGCGCTGGATAACCGGCCTATGCGCTTCGACGAGTGGGAGTCAGTCAGCCCGCAGACCATCTTCGTCTCGGCGACGCCTGGCCCTTACGAGGCAGAGCATGCCGGGCGTGTGGTCGAGCAGGTGGTGCGGCCAACCGGCCTTGTCGATCCTCAGGTAGAGGTGCGTCCAGCCCTCACTCAGGTGGATGACCTGCTGTCGGAAATCGGCAAGCGCGTGGCGGTGGGGGAACGGGTGCTGGCGACGACCCTGACCAAGCGCATGGCCGAGGATCTTACCGACTACCTCGCAGACCACGATGTGCGTGTGCGCTACCTGCACTCGGACATTGACACCGTGGAGCGGGTGGAGATCATCCGGGACCTGCGTCTGGGTACCTTTGATGTACTGGTGGGCATCAACCTGTTGCGTGAGGGGTTGGACATGCCGGAGGTGTCGCTGGTGGCCATTCTCGATGCCGACAAGGAAGGCTTCCTGCGTTCGGAGCGTTCGCTGATCCAGACCATTGGCCGCGCTGCGCGCAACCTCAACGGCAAGGCGATTCTCTATGCCGACCAGGTGACAGGCTCCATGCAGCGGGCGATCGACGAGACCGAGCGGCGTCGGGCCAAGCAGGTGGCGTTCAACGAGGCGAATGGCATCGTGCCCAAGGGGGTGGTCAAGGACATCACCGATATCCTGGAAGGCGCCACGGTGCCCGGTGCGCGCAGCAAGAAGCGCAAGGGCATGGCCAAGGCTGCGGAGGAGGCTGCGCGCTACGAGGCAGAGCTCGCCACTCCTGGCGAGATCACCAAGCGCATCAAAGTACTGGAAGAGAAGATGTTCCAGCTGGCGCGCGACCTGGAGTTCGAGGCCGCCGCCCAGTTGCGCGACGAGATCGGGCAACTGCGTGAGCGGCTGATCGCCAGCTGAGTGCGCTCGTCGGCGCAGAAATGGCCGGGTTACAGGGTCAGTGTGCCTCGCCGGCTTTCAGCCCCTGCGGCAGTTTGCGTGTCAGCAAGACCGCCACCATGCTGACCGCCAAACCGATCCCTACCAGATGGAAGGCATCGTTGTAGGCCATGATCAATGCCTGCTGGTGGGTGATTTCGCTCAAGCGCCCCAGTGCTGCGCTGTCACTGCCCAGTCGCTCGGCCAACTGAGCCAGCCGCTCCGCTACTTGCGGGTTGCTTGGCACCACTGATTCGCGCAGGTAGTCGAAATACACCTTGGTCCTTGCATCCAGCAAGGTGGCCAGCAAGGCAATACCAATGGCGCCGCCCAGGTTGCGCAGGATGTTGAACAGGCTCGAAGCCGAGCCCGCATCCTGGGGCTGAATGTAAGCCGTGGCGATCAGCGAGATGGTGACCATGATCATGGGCTGCCCGAGTGCGCGAATGATCTGGATATGGTTGAACTGTGGCCCTGCGAAGTCCGGGTTGAGCACTCCCGAGCCGAAGCTGGCAGCCCCGAACAGGCAAAAGCCCAGTGCACAGAGCAACTTGGGCGCAATCACCTTCATCAGTTGCGGTACCAGCGGAATCAGGAACAGCTGTGGAATTCCCATCCACATGATCACCTCGCCGATCTGCAGGGCGTTGTAGCCCTGGATCTGCGCAAGGTACAGCGGCAGCAGATAGATCGAACCATAAAGCCCAACGCCCATGCCCAGGCTGGCGATGCTCGACAGCCCGAAGTTGCGGTTGCCAAGGATGCGCAGGTTGATCAGGGGGTTGGCCCGCGAAAGCTGGAGGATGACGAAGGTGATCAGGCAGAGCAGGGCCACGGTACCCAGGCCGACAATAAGGCTCGACTCCAGCCAGTCCTTGCGATGGCCTTCTTCCAGAAAGACTTGCAGGCAGCCCAGGCCGACCCCCAGGGTGACGATGCCGGCGTAGTCGGTGCTTTTGAGCAGTTCCCAGTGCGCCTCTTTCTTCTCCAGCCCGTAGAGCAGCCCTGCGATCATCACCAGCCCCGGCGGGATGTTGATGTAGAAGATGTATTCCCACCCCCAGTTTTCGGTGAGCCAACCGCCCAGGGTCGGACCGATGGAGGGGGCGAAGGTCGCGGTCATGGCGAACATCGCCATGCCCTTGGCTCGATGGTGTTCGGGCAGCTTGATCAGGGTCAGGGTGAAGGCCAGCGGAATCAGTGCGCCGCCGGTAAAGCCCTGGAGAGCGCGAAACACGATCATGCTTTCCAGGTTCCAGGCCATCGAGCACAACAGCGAGGACGCCAGAAAACCAAGCGAGACCCACACCGCCAGGCGCCTCGCGGATAGTAACTGCACAAGCCAGGCGGTCAGCGGAATCATGATGATTTCCGCCACGAGATAGGAGGTCGAGATCCACGAGCCCTCTTCCAAGGTGGCAGACAATGCCCCCTGGATATCCTTGAGCGAGGAGTTGGTGATCTGAATGTCCAGCACGGCCATGAATGCACCGAGCATCACGCTCATCACCGCAATCCAGTCGCGCCGGCTAGGCTCCGCAGTCGGTCGCAGCAGTTGGTCACCGGCCATCGTGAGTTTCGCCGCGCTCTGCCTGATCGGCGCTGTTGCGCAGGTCGACGGTGGCGGTTACCGACATGCCTGGGCGAATGCGACCGTGCAAGGGGTTATTGGCTGCAAAGGTCAGCTTGACCGGAATGCGTTGCACCACCTTGGTGAAGTTGCCGGTGGCATTGTCTGGAGGCAGCAGGCTGAATTGCGCCCCGGATGCAGCGAACAGGCTGTCGACACGGCCTTCGATCGGGGTGTCGGGATAGCTGTCGAAGATCAGTTCGGCACGCAGGCCCCGATGCATGTTGCCGATCTGGGTTTCCTTGAAGTTGGCCTGCACCCAGATGTCTTCGTCCGGGACGATCGATAGCAGATAGGCGCCGGCCTGCACCACCTGGCCATTGCGTGCGCTGCGCTGGCCGATGGTGCCACTGATGGGGGCGTGGATTTCACAGCGGGTAAGGTTGAGTTCTGCCTGTGCCAGGTCTGCGCGGGCGTTGGCGATTTGCGCATCGAGGCGCTTGAGCTCGGCCGTCAACGCATCGATCTGCTGGCGCTGGCTCTGCAGGTCGGCCTGGGCTTTGTCGACTTGGGAGCGGGCGACGTGGTTTTCCGCAGACAGGGTGGTGACTCGTTCCTCCGAGACGAACCCGGGTTTGCGCAGGGCTTCGGCACGATTGAGGTCCAGGCGCGAGCGATCAAGGGTGGCCTGGTTGGCGGCCACCTGGGCTCGGCCGGCGGCGATCAAGCTGTCTTGCTGGGTCAGTCGGCTTTGCGCCTGGACGCGTTCGGCTTCACGCGTAGCCAGTGCCGCGCGGGCACGCTCGACCGCCAGCTGGAAGTCGGCGACCTCCAGGCGGACCAGCAGATCGCCTTGCGTGACGTGTTGATTGTCCTCTACCAGCACCTCGTCGACCCGCGCACCCAGCTGGCTGGAAATGCGAGTGATCTCACCCTGCACATAGGCATTGTCGGTGCTTTCGTAGAAACGCCCCTTGAAATACCAGTGGGCGAGAAAGGCGAGGGCGACCAGCACCACCAAGGTGAGAAAGATCAGCAGGCGGCGTTTGAGTTGAGCAGGCATAGGGACTATCGTTCCAGAAATGTAAGCAAATTTAACAGCTCGGCAATGCACCGTCACAAGTGACGATAGCGCCATTGCTGGAGCCCGATGCCCGCACCCTGCTAACATCCCGCCTTTGTTTCATCTTTCGTCCGAGACTGTCCATGACCACCGTTCGCACGCGTATCGCGCCATCGCCCACTGGCGACCCCCACGTCGGCACTGCCTACATCGCCCTGTTCAACTACTGCTTTGCCAAGCAGCACGGCGGCGAGTTCATCCTGCGCATCGAAGACACCGATCAGTTGCGTTCGACCCGCGAGTCGGAACAGCAGATTTTCGATGCCCTGCGCTGGCTCGGTATCGAATGGAATGAAGGTCCGGACGTTGGCGGCCCGCACGGCCCGTACCGCCAGAGCGAGCGCGGCGAGATCTACGCCAAGTACGCCAAGCAACTGGTCGATGCCGGCCATGCGTTCTATTGCTTCTGCACCGCCGAAGAGCTGGATCAGATGCGTGCCGAACAGATGGCCCGTGGCGAAACACCGCGCTATGACGGCCGCGCATTGAAAATGAGCGCCGAGGAAGTGCAGCGTCGACTGGCCGCTGGCGAGCCCCACGTGATTCGCATGAAAGTGCCGAGCGAAGGTATCTGTGTGGTGCCGGACATGCTGCGTGGCGATGTCGAGATTCCGTGGGACCGCATGGACATGCAGGTTCTGATGAAGAACGATGGCCTGCCGACGTACTTCCTCGCCAACGTGGTCGATGACCACCTGATGGGCATCACCCACGTCTTGCGAGGCGAGGAGTGGCTGCCGTCGGCGCCGAAGCTGATCAAGCTCTACGAGTATTTTGGCTGGGAGCAACCCAAGCTGTGCTACATGCCGCTGCTGCGTAACCCGGACAAATCCAAGCTGTCCAAGCGCAAGAATCCGACCTCGGTCACGTTCTACGAGCGTATGGGCTTCATGCCTGAAGCCATGCTCAACTACCTGGGGCGCATGGGCTGGTCGATGCCGGACGAGCGCGAGAAGTTCTCCCTGGCAGAAATGGTCGAGCATTTTGACCTGTCGCGTATTTCCCTTGGCGGGCCGATCTTCGACATCGAGAAGCTGTCCTGGCTCAATGGTCAGTGGCTGCGCGACCTGCCGGTCGAGGAGTTTGCGGCGCGCGTACAGAAGTGGGCGTTCAACAGCGACTACATGATGAAGATCGCACCGCATGTACAGGGTCGTGTCGAAACCTTCAGCCAGATCGCGCCACTGGGCGGGTTCTTCTTCGAGGGCGCCCTCAAGCTCGATGCCAAGCTGTTCGAGCACAAGAAACTGTCGCCCGATCAGGTGCGTCAGGTCATGCAGTTGATCTTGTGGAAGCTCGAAAGCCTGCGGCAGTGGGAAAAGGAGCGTATTACCGGCTGCATCCAGGCGGTGGTCGAGGCCCTGGAGCTGAAGCTGCGTGACGCCATGCCGCTGATGTTCGCCGCAATTTCGGGGCAGGCCAGCTCGGTGTCGGTGCTTGATGCCATGGAGATTCTCGGCCCCGACCTGACCCGCTACCGTCTGCGCCAGGCGCTGGAACTGCTGGGCGGCGTGTCGAAGAAAGAGAACAAGGAGTGGGAAAAGCTGCTGGCGAATATCGCCTGATTGGCTTATCTCACGCCCCTGTGGCAGTGGGCTTGCCCGCTGCCACAGGACCTGGCAATCGCCGGGAGCAGGGCAGGGCGGTAAGTGATTGTTATCTGTGAAAAAAATTTTTGATATTTTCACGAATTCGTTTGACAGTGCTGCAATCCGATCTTAATATGCGCCCCGTCCACAGCGATGAACGAAAATGAAGCACCAGGCACCCAGCCGGTGATTCAGTTCAAAGCGACATTGTGGGGCTATAGCTCAGCTGGGAGAGCGCCTGCATGGCATGCAGGAGGTCAGCGGTTCGATCCCGCTTAGCTCCACCAAATTCCGCTTCGTGATCAAGGTCGTGAAGCAAGACTGGTCCAGCAACCAAGTCTTGAAGGTAAGAAGGTTCGTCCCCTTCGTCTAGTGGCCTAGGACACCGCCCTTTCACGGCGGTAACAGGGGTTCGAGTCCCCTAGGGGACGCCAGTATTGCACAAGCGATATTTCATGATGTCGCTGGGCCGAGAGGCTAGAAATCCGGGGCTATAGCTCAGCTGGGAGAGCGCCTGCATGGCATGCAGGAGGTCAGCGGTTCGATCCCGCTTAGCTCCACCAAT
>NZ_VZZS01000015.1:0-111773 GCF_009650575.1 Pseudomonas sp. MNR3A
CAAAAGGGGGCGCGCGAAAATGCCACAGGACTCATTGGCCCGAAACAAACTGTGGGAGCGGGCTTGCCCGCGAAGCGCCGCGCGGGCGGCGCTCGATCTCGTAGGCGCTGAAAATCTTTCGGCGAACCCTCCCAGCCTCTACGCAACCACCTTGAAAGGCATGCCACTCAAAGCGCCACGGCAGACAGGATCGCGTAGGCTGCACGGACCCGTTCATCGTTGGGGTAATTGCGATTGGCAAGCAACGCAATGGCCATGCCCTTGCTCGGCACGAACACCACGTAGGCGCCGAACCCGGTGGTGGCACCGGTCTTGTTGTACCAGTACGCCGGACCGGCCGGTTGCGCGGGTTGCAGGCGCGTGGTGAGCTGTGGCTCACGGATCATCTGCACACCATTACCCTTGACCAGAGTGTCGAGTGCGACCGGATAGGGGTAGCGCTCCCAGCCCAGGCCCTGGGTCATGTCGCCCACCTGGAAGTAGCCGCCGTGGGTGATGGCGATCGCCTTGGCCATATCCGCCGACAATCCCTGCGGGTCGAGCTGCGCGCGCAGGTAGGCGAGCATGTCGGTGGCGCTGGTCTTGATGCCGTAGGCTTCGTCGGCGAAGGGCCCCGGGCTGACGCGAATCGGGCGCTCATTGGCATCGTAGCCCTGGGCATAGTGGCTGCGCTCTGCTGCCGGGACCTGCAGGTAGGTGTGCTTCAGGCCCAGGCCTGGGAGCAGGTCCTGGCGCATCAGTTCGGCGAACGGGCGCTTCTGCGCCTGCGCCGCGAGGTTACCGAACAGTCCCAGGCTCGGATTGGAATAGCAACGGCGGGTGCCGCGCTCGGTTTTCTGTTGCCACTGCTGGAGGAACACCAGCGCCTGCGCGTCGTTGCTTACCTCGTCGGGAAACTGCAACGGCAGGCAGTCAGCACTGTAGGCGCCCAGTTCCAGGACGCTCGCCGAGCCCAGCGCGGACTTTTCCAGTGCCGGTTGGTAGCGGCTGGCCGGGGCATCGAGGTCGAGCTTGCCTTGGGCGCTGGCCAGTGCGACGAGGGTCGCGGTGTAGGTCTTGCTCACCGAGCCGACTTCGAACAGCGTGTCGCGGGTCACGGGGCGATTGTCGGCCTTGTCGGCCACGCCGTAGCTGAAGTAGTGCGCCTGGCCATTGGCGTAGACCGCCACGGCCATGCCGGGAATGCGTTGTGCCTGCATCAGTGGCTGGACGATGGCGTCGACCTGGTGTTGCAGGTCGTCTGCCAGCGCCGGGGTTGCGGTCATCGCCAGGGCCAGGGTGAGCAGGGCGGGGCGGAGGTTGTACATCGGTAGGTTTCCTTGCCTGGAAGAGGGCCAATGTCCGTTCAGCGACACTGGCGGGGGTTCCGGCGTTAGCGCCGAGAGAGCGCAGACCTTATCGTCAGGCCTTGCACCATGACAAGACGGACACTTCATGAAGTACCTGCGCATGCTTTTCGATAAATTCACCCTGACCCTGCTCTCGGTGGTCCTGCTGGCGACCTTGCTGCCCTGCTCGGGTGACGGCGCAGTGGCCTTCGGCTGGCTGACCAACCTGGCGATTGGCCTGTTGTTCTTCCTGCACGGCGCCAAGCTGTCACGCGAGGCGATCATCGCCGGTGCCGGCCACTGGCGCCTGCACATCCTGGTGTTCTCCTGCACCTTCGTACTCTTTCCATTGCTGGGCCTGGCGTTCAAGCCACTGTTCGTGCCGCTGGTGGGCAACGAGCTGTACCTGGGCCTGCTCTACCTGTGCGCCTTGCCTGCGACCGTGCAGTCGGCCATCGCCTTCACCTCGCTGGCACGCGGCAACGTCCCGGCAGCGATCTGCAGTGCGGCGGCCTCCAGCCTGCTGGGCATCTTCCTCACGCCACTGCTGGTGATGCTGTTGCTGGGTGCTGACGGCGATACCGGTTCGGGGCTCGATGCGGTACTTAAGATCACCCTGCAACTGCTGGTGCCCTTCGTGGCCGGGCAGATCGCCCGTCGCTGGATCGGCGCCTGGGTCAAGAAGAATGCACGCTGGCTGAAGATCGTCGACCAGGGTTCGATCCTGCTGGTGGTCTATACCGCGTTCAGTGAAGCGGTCGTGACGGGCTTGTGGAATACCGTCTCGCCGCAGCACTTGCTGGGTCTGTTCGTCGTCTGCGGCGTGTTGCTGGCGGTGGTGCTGCTCGGTACCCGCTTGCTGGGGCGCGTGCTGGGCTTCAGCGTCGAAGACCGTATCACCATCCTGTTTGCCGGCTCGAAGAAGAGCCTGGCCACCGGGGTGCCGATGGCTCAGGTATTGTTCGTGGGTAGCGGGATCGGCGCGATGATCCTGCCGCTGATGCTGTTCCACCAGATCCAGCTGATGGTGTGTGCGGTGCTGGCGCAGCGCTACGCAGCGCGGGAAGTGGGGGGCGAGGAAGCTTCGGCGGCGTCCTGACGCAGAGGATAGTGTGAGCGGGACGCGAAGCGCCTACCGTTCACACCAACGCTCGCTCTATCCCGCCCGCCACCAGGCTCTCCATCAGCCCGACGCCTTGCAGCTCGGGCACACCACGCGCTTGCAGCACGCCCGGCAGCTGGTTCAGCAAGCTGCCCAGCACGTGCCCGGCCGCTGCCAGCACCTCGCCGCCATGGCGCGCCTTGGGCGCAACCAATTGCAACAACCCGGTTTCGTAGTCGTGGCGCAGCTCGCCCAGGCGTGCCTGCTGAGCCTCGCTCAGGCAGCAGAAATCCCGCTCTGCCAGACGAAACTGCAAGGGCCGCTCGCTGTGCAACTGCCAGTGCGCAGCAATCAGGCCAGGCAATGCCGGCTTGCCTCTGGCCAGCGCGCGGCGGCCTTGGTCGAGCGTGGCCAGCAGTTCTTCATACAGCTCCTCGATCAGGTCGAACAACAGGTCCTGCTTGCTCGGGAAATGGTGGTACAGCGAGCCCGCCGTCAGCCCGACATGCGCGGCCAGCTCGCGCATGCTGACCTGGCCGAAGCCTTTTTCGGCGAACAGCACCATGGCCCTGTCGCGGCGTTCCTCGAAATTGGCGCAGCGCAGGGCAGCAGTGACCGGCATGGCGCGCGCTCCTCAGTAGGTGAAGAAACCACGGCCGCTCTTGCGCCCGAGGTAGCCGGCGGCAACCATCTCCTTGAGCAGCGGTGCAGGGCGGTACTTGCTGTCGTTGAAGCCCTCGTGGAAGGCCTCCATGATCGCCAGCAGGGTGTCCAGGCCAATCAGGTCGGCCAGTGCCAGCGGGCCGATCGGTTGGTTGCAGCCCAGGCGCATGCCCGTGTCGATATCTTCGGCGCTGGCCAGGCCCTCCTGACGCACGAAGATCGCCTCATTGATCATCGGCACCAGGATGCGGTTGACCACGAAGCCCGGGCGGTTGCCCGCAGTGATCGGTGTCTTGCCCAACTTCTCGGTGACCAGCAGCGCCTGGGCGTAGGTCGTGTCGCTGGTCTGAAGGCCACGGATGACCTCGACCAGGGCCATCATCGGCACTGGGTTGAAGAAGTGCACACCGATGAACCGCTCAGGGTGCTCGATGCTGGCGGCCAGCTGAGTGACCGACAGCGATGAGGTATTGGTGGCGATCAGGCACTGTGCAGCGACACTGGCGGCCACCTGCTGGAGGATGCGCTGCTTGAGCGCCAGGTTTTCGGTCGCGGCCTCGATCACCAGTTGCGCGCTCGACAGCTGCGCGTAGTCGGTACTGGTGCGGATGCGCGTCCTGGCGGCTTGGGCCTTGTCCGCCTCGAGGGTGCCCTTGCTGACCTGGCGTTCCAGGTTCTTGCTCAGTGTGGCGACACCGCGCTCAAGCGCTGCGTCACTGACATCGATGAGCAACACCTGGAAGCCGGCTATCGCGCACACCTGGGCGATGCCGTTGCCCATGGTACCGGCGCCGATCACGGCGATCTGCTGGATGGTCATGTCAATGCTCCCGTCACACGCGCTCGAAGACCACGGCGATGCCTTGGCCGCCACCGATGCACATGGTCGCCAGCGCATAGCGACCCTGGATGTGTTGCAACTCGTGAATGGCCTTGGTGGCGATGATCGCCCCAGTGGCGCCGACCGGGTGGCCGAGCGAGATGCCCGAACCATTGGGGTTGACCTTTTCCGGATCGAAGCCCAACGCCTGGGCCACGGCGCAGGCCTGGGCGGCGAAGGCTTCGTTGGATTCGATCACGTCCAGATCCTTGACCGACAGGCCGGCCTTTTCAAGTACCTTGCGCGTGGCCGGGATCGGGCCCAGGCCCATCAGCTCGGGTTCGACCCCGGCATGGGCGTAGGCCACCAGCCTTGCCAGCGGCTTGAGGCCAAGGCGGCGCACCGCATCGCCGGTCGCCAGGACCAGGCCGGCGGCGCCGTCGTTGATGCCGCTGGCATTGCCGGCGGTGACGCTGCCGTCTTTCTTGAAGGCGGTGCGCATGCCCGCCAACTGCTCGGCACTGACATCGCCGCGCACGTGCTCATCGATGGCGAACTGCACACTGCCTTTGCGGGTCTTCAGTTCGATCGGCACGATCTGGCTGTCGAAACGACCTTCGGCGATGGCGCGGGCGGCGCGACGCTGGCTGGTCAACGCCAGTTCGTCCTGCATTTCACGGGTGATGCCGTGCTTGGCCGCGACGTTCTCGGCGGTGATACCCATGTGGAAGCCTTCGAACGGATCCTGGAGGATGCCGACCATGTAGTCGATGCCCTGCAGGTCACCCATGCGTGCCCCCCAACGGGCTTGCGGCAGCAGGTAAGGGCCGCGGCTCATGGACTCGGCGCCAGCAGCCAGGGCAATGTCGGTATCGCCCAGCAGCAGGCCCTGGGCGGCGGATACGATCGCTTGCAGACCCGACCCGCACAGGCGGTTGACGTTGAATGCCGGGGTTTCCTTGGGAATGCCGGCGTTCATCGCCGCCACTCGGCCCAGGTAGGCGTCGCGTGGTTCGGTCGGGATCACGTTGCCCATCACCACATGGCCGATCTGCTCGGCGGCCACGCCCGAGCGCTCGATGGCAGCGCGGGTCACGGCGGTGGCGAGGTCGGCCAGCGGCAGGTCCTTGAGTGAGCCACCAAAACCTCCGATGGCCGAACGCACCGCACTGACGACATAGATTTCTGCGCTGCTCATATATAGCTCCGATTGCGAAGGCGTGGCGGGACGGTGCCGGGCTCTGCGAGAATGGCGACCGTTGCGGATGGGGTCCGAGTCTAGGCAAAGGCCGGGAACGGGCCTATGCCGAAACTGCTCAGTCAACCTGGCATTTTTTGCCACTCAGCATAGACAGCGGATATCCGTCATGCGCGAAAGCGATTCGGTCGCGGTGTACTTTCTCAATGCCATGCTCCACGCCCTGCGCGATCGCCCCGATGAGCGCGATGCGCAACTGCGTGCGGTCGGCATCGACCCGGCGCTGCTGGCCCGCCCCCAGGCGCGGGTACCGGCCAAGGCGTTCGCCCGGCTTTGGCTGGCGCTGATCGAAGACCTGGACGACGAGTTCTTTCGTCTCGACAGCCATGGCATGCCGATGGGCAGCTTCGCCCTGATCTGCCGTGGCTTGATCCAGGAGCCGACCCTGGAAAAGGCGCTGCGTCAGTGCCTGGGTAACTTCGCGTTGTTCCTGCGCGATTTGCGCGGCAGTTTCGCGGTGCGCGGCGGGCGTGCGGTGATCAGCGTGCAGTCGAATATCGACGATCCGCTGACACGGGTCTATGCCGAGGAAACCTTCCTGGTGCTGGTGGTCGGCCTGCTGTGCTGGCTGGCCGGACGGCGCATCAGCATCGACCGCACCGAGCTTGCCGTGGCGCGCCCGGCGCAGGACGACGACACGCTGCTGTGGGGGCCGGACCTGCGCCTGGGCAGTGGGCGTACCGAAGTGGAGTTCGACAGCGCCTGGCTGCGCCTGCCGGTGGTGCAGGACCTGGCGGCGCTCAAGACCTTCCTGCGCAGCGCGCCGCAGGGCCTGGTGATCCGTTTTCGCAACCAGGGCGACCTGGTGGCGGAGGTTTATCGCCATCTGCGCAGCCGTGGCTACGGACAGTGGCCGACCCTGACGGCCATGGCCGAGCGCCAGGGCCTGAGCGCCAGTACCTTTCGCCGGCAACTGGAGCGCGAGGGGCGCTCGTACCAGCAGATCAAGGATGAAGTGCGCCGGGCCATGGCGTTCGAGCGTTTGCGCGAGGGGCAACTGAGCATTGCCGAGATCGCCGAGCAGACCGGGTTCCAGGAGCCCAGCGCCTTTCACCGGGCGTTCAAGAAGTGGACGGGGCAGAGTCCGGGGAGTTATCGGACCCGGCTGGGTGTGAACCCGCAGACCGCCGGGGCCGCATAGCGGCCCCAAAGGCTCCACCTCAAGCCGGCACCATGGCAAAGCCGACACCAAAGCGGTTCCAGGCATTGATGGTAGCGATCGCCAGGGGCAGGTTGGCAACTTCACCTGCTTCGAAATGCTCCAGCAGCGCTTCGTACTCGACCTGCGGTGCACCGCGCTCAGGCAAGCGGGTGAGGCTTTCCAGCCAGGCCAGTGCGGCGCGTTCACGCGGGGTGAAGAAACGGGTTTCCTGCCACACGCTCAGGGTCTGCAAGCGTGCCTCGCTTTCGCCCGCCTTGCGCGCATCGTTGGCGTGCAGGTTCACGCAATAGGCGCAGCCATTGATCTGCGAGGCGCGCAGGCGCACCAGTTCGAGCAGTGAATGCTCCAGGCCGCACTTGGCCAGGACCTGCTCCAGGCCGACCATGGCCTTGTAGGCTTCAGGGGCGTGCCTGGCCCATTCGATTCGATCGTGCATGGTGATTCTCCAGTCAGTTCAAGTCAGGGGTGATTCGTGGTGCCAGCGTAGCGCCGTTGCCTGCAGGGCCCGATAGCCAATCCCGCTATTTGCCGGGAGACCAATGCCGGCATTCGTGCGGCCACTGACCTGCATCCAATCTCTTCATTTCTGCCGCGCGCCAGCAGCCGGGATAATGGCCGCCTGTTGTTCGAGGAGTATCGATTCATGTCCAACGAAACCTTCATGCGTGAAGCACTGGCACTGGCCCGCGCCAATATCGAAGCGGGTGGTCGCCCGTTCGGTGCGGTGCTGGTGCACCAGGGCCAGATCGTCGCCCGTGCGGTCAACGAGATCCACAGCACTCAGGACCCGACTGCCCATGCCGAGTTGCAGGCGATCCGCAAGGCCGCCCAGGCCTTGGGCAGGTCGCGTCTGGACGGTGCCGAAATCTATGCCAGCGGCCACCCGTGCCCGATGTGCCTGGCCGCCATGCACCTGTGCGGCATCGAGCGGGCATGGTTCGCCTATGACAACGACGAGGGCGAGCCTTACGGGCTGTCTACGGCAGCGGTCTACGCGCAGATGGCACGTGCACCGCAGCAGCAGAGCCTGCCACTGCGCATGCTCAAGCCTGAGGGCGAGGCCGGCCTCTACCAGCAGTGGCGGCAGGCGAACCCGGTATGAGAGGCGCGTTGAACCTGCTGCTGGTGATCCTGCTGGCCCTGAACCTGCGGCCGATCCTGACCAGCATCGGCCCCTTGCTCGAACCCATGCGCAGCAGCACTGGGCTTGGCTACCAGCAAGCGGCGTTGCTCACGGCGCTACCGGTGCTGTGCATGGGGTTGGTGCCTTTGCTGCAGCCTTGGCTGCGGCGTTGGATCAGTGAGCATGGCGGGATGCTCGCCGGACTTTCGGCCATCGCCCTGGCGTGCCTGTGGCGGCTGCAACTGGACAGCGCCTGGGCGCTGATCGCCAGCGCCGTGGTCGCCGGCCTTGGCGTGGCGGTGGTGCAGGGCATGATGCCGGGGTTGGTCAATCGCTGGTTCCCGAGCCGCCTGGCTGCATCGATGGGGCTGTACTCGGCAGCGTTGATGAGCGGCGGCGGCCTGGCTGCGGTGCTCGGGCCGACTGTCAGCGAGGTGGCGGGGCGCTGGCAGGCGGGGCTTGGCATCTGGGCAGTGCCCGCGCTGCTTGCGCTGTGCGGCTGGGCCTGGCTACGCCCGCGCCACGACACGCCTCACCTGGCCGCGGCCAGCGGCGGTCACTGGTTCGGTAATCGCCGTGCCTGGTTGTTGGCGCTGTATTTCGGCCTGATCAACGGCGGCTACACCAGCATGGTCGCCTGGCTGCCGGCCTATCACCTGGAGCACGGCGGTACAGCTCAGGGCGGTGGCGAACTGGTGGGGCTGATGACCATCTTCCAGGTCAGTGGTGCGCTGGGGCTGCCATTGCTGCTGAGGCGCCTGCATGACCGGCGGCCTGGTCTGTGGTTGGCGCTGGCGATCCAGTTGGGTGGGTTTCTCGGTTTGCTGCTGGCGCCTACCCAGGCCATGGGGCTTTGGGTGGCGATGATCGGCCTGGGGCTGGGTGCGTGCTTCAGCCTCAGCCTTACCCTGACCCTCGAGCATCTGAAAACACCGGGCGAGGCGGGGAGCCTGGCTGCGTTCGTGCAGGGTGTCGGCTTCATCGTCACCGGTACCGTGCCTTATGTGACGGGCTGGCTGCGTGCGTTCACCGGCGATTTCCAGGCTGCCTGGACGCTGCTGACGCTGACCGTGGTGGCGATGCTGCTGGTGACCGCACGCTTTGCCCCCCGAGGCTACGCCGCTGCCGTGGCGCGGCGGGGGCGCTCGATGCAGGCGACGACGCTCAACTGAGCTGCTGCAGGGCATCGCGCACGCGGTCCAACGCCGGGTCGATGTCCAGCCGCTCGATGGCACCGAAGCCCATCAGCAGCCCCGGACGCACTGGCACGTCGTTGAAGAACGGCGCCAGTGAATAGACGCCGACTTCGACCCGGCGAGTCAGCCTGACCAGCAGCTCCACATCGACTCCAGGTGCGGCCAGGGCGCTGAGGTGAAAGCCGGCGCTGGCCGGTACGGCGCTCAGCCAGGGCGCCAGGTCGCTTTCCAGGCGTGCGAGGATTCGCTCGCGCCGTGCGGCATAGATGTCGTGGCAACGACGAATATGGCGGTTCAGATGGCCTTCGCCGATGAAGCGCGCCAACGCCCATTGCTGCAGGCTCGGGCTGTGCCAGTCGCTCAGGTGCTTGGCCACGCAGGCGGCGCGCAGGACGCTGGGAGGCAGTACGGCATAGCCCAGGCGCAGCTCCGACAGCAAGGTCTTGGAAAAGGTACCGACATAGGCCACCAACCCGTGTCGATCCAGGCGTTGCAACGCATCGCTGGCCGGGCCCTGATAGCGAAATTCGCAGTCGTAGTCGTCCTCGATGATCAGCGCTCCGAGTTCAGCGGCGCGGGCGAGCAGGGCGTGTCGGCGCCGTTCGCTCATCGGCATGCCGAGCGGGAACTGGTGCGACGGCGTCACATAGATCAGCTGGGTGCCGTCTGCGATCTGCTCGACGCACAGCCCTTCATCGTCCACCGGCACCGACTGCAAATCAGCGCCCATCGCCAGAAACAGCTGGCGTGCCGGTGGATAGCCGGGATCCTCCATGGCTACGCGTGTACCGGGTTCGACCAGCACCCGAGCGATCAGGTCGAGCGCCTGCTGGGCGCCGTTGCACACCAGCACATCGGCGGCGCTGCAGTGCACGCCGCGGGCGAAGGCAATGTGATGGGCGATGGCTTCGCGCAGCTCGGGCAGACCCTGGGCCGGGAACTGGCGCTCGCTGTGGCGCTGGCTGCAGCGCAGGGCGTACTGCATGCAGGCGCGCCATTGATCGAAGGGAAACTGGCTCTTGGCCGATACGCCGCCGACGAAGTCGTAACGCGAGGGCGCCTCGAGCGCGGAGCGGCCGAGCACGGTGGCGCGTTGCTGCCAGCGTTCGAGGCTGTTGGCGGCCAGGGCAATCGGCTCGACGTCGCTGGCCTGCAGGGCCCGCCGTGGGCTGACGAAGGTGCCACGTCCGACCACACCGCTGAGCAGGTTGTCGTAGGTCAGCCGCGAGTACGCTTCGGCCACGGTCTTGCGCGATATCCCCAACTGCTCGGCCAGCAGGCGCGTGGGCGGCAACTGGGTGCCGGCGGCCAGGTGGCCGCTGTCGATGGCGCTGCGCAGCTGCTGGTAGAGCTGCTCGGCCAGGCCCTTGCGGCCCTCCAGGCGAATGTGTAGTTCCATGGGGCTATCCGGATGGGGGACGGCCTAGCTTGCGATTTTGGGGGGTGGCTCGCAAGTTTTGTTGCTTGGCGGGAGTTCTTCAGCGCCTGTGAGATCGAGCGCCGCCCGCGCGGCGCTTCGCGGGCAAGTCGGAGCGCCGAACCGCCGCTGTCACAAGGCCTGCCCACGCACACCCAGATCAACCCTGACGATAACGTGGCGCCAACTGTTGATTCGACAGGTGCCCGTTCAACGCCTGGCGGCTGGCCTCGAACGCCTCGAAGCGTTCGATTTCGTGCAGCGACGGAATCGAGATCAGGCGCTTGGCGTCGAAATCGGCCAGTGCCGCTTCCACCAGATCCTGCGCGGTCATGACGATCGCCGGATCCAGGTGCTCCACCGGCAGGCCGCCGATGCTCCAGAAGTCGGTGGCGGTGGCGCCTGGCAGTACGGCCTGGACCTGCACGCCCTTGTCGGCCAGCTCCTTGTGCAGGCTCTGAGTGAAGGCGGTGACGTATGCCTTGCTGCCGCCATACACGCCATTGAGCAGTTCCGGCAGCAGGCTGACCACTGAGGAGATGTTGATCAGCGCACCCTCGCCGCGCTCGACGAAGCCAGGCACCGCGGCATAGGTCAGGCGGGTGAGGGCGGTGATGTTCAGCGCGATCATGCGGGTCATCTGTTCGACGTCGCTTTCCAGCAGTGCAGTGTGGGTACCGATACCCGCGTTGTTGACCAGCAGGCCGATGCTGGCATCTTCGCGCAGACGGGTTTCGATGCGCGCCAGGTCCTGGCTGTCTGCCAGGTCTGCCGGCAGGACTTCGACGCTGCGTCCAGTCTGGCTGCTCAGGCGCGAGGCCAGTTGATTGAGGCGTTCGCGGTTGCGGGCGACCAGGATCAGGTCGTGGCCGCGGCGGGCCAGGTGTTCGGCGTAGAGTGCGCCAATGCCGGTAGAGGCGCCAGTGATGAGGGCTGTACGAGTCATGGTTGCTGCTCCGTGGGTTGGGTTGCAGCGATGATGCGCGCCTTTGATTGTGGCGCAAATGACGCATATAGTACGTTTTCAGGACATCAAGCGAGGTGGGCCATGCATCGGGTCGGCTATCTGTTGTGTGAAGGGTTCCAGGTCATGGCGCTGGCGTCGCAGTCGGTGTTCGAGTTCGCCAATGTGCTGACGGGCAAGCGTCTTTACGCCTTGGGCAACTACAGCGTGGCCGGCGGTGCGCTGATGTCGTCGCTGGGCATGCAGTTGCAGACCCAGGCTGTTAATACGCCGGGGCATGCCGACACCTGGCTGGTGGCGGGCACGTTGTCGCCGATCGCCTCACCTGCCGATCCGGCCAGCGTGGACCTGGTGCGTCGGCTGGGCGAGCAGGCGCGGCGTACCGCCGGGATCTGTACGGGGGCCTTCACCTTGGCGGCAGCCGGCCTGCTCGACGGGCGTCGGGCGACCACGCATTGGGCCTACGCCCGGGAGCTGCGGCAGATGCACCCGGCGATCCAGGTAGAGGACGACCGCATCTTCATTGCCGATGGCAACATCTGGACGTCCGCCGGCATGACCGCCTGTATCGACATGGCCCTGGGCATGCTCGAGCAGGATCACGGCCATGAGCTCGCACGAGCCGTTGCGCATCGGCTGGTGATGCACCAGCGCCGCTCGGGAGGCCAGTCGCAACATTCGCAGCTGCTCGACCTGGCACCGCGCACCGACCGCATGCAGAGTGTGCTCGACTACGCTCGCCAGCACCTGCAGCGGCCGCTGAGCGTCGAGGAACTGGCCGAGGTTGCGCACCTGAGCCCGCGCCAGTTCAGCCGCGTGTTCAGTGCCGAAACCGGGCAATCCCCGGCGCGGGCCATCGAGGGCCTGCGCCTGGAGGCGGCGCGGCTGATGATCGAGCAAAGTCGGCATAGTCTGGATGTGGTGGCCCGCGAGACAGGATTTCGCGACCGTCGGCATTTGCGCGAGGCCTTTGTACGCGGGTTCGGCATTCCGCCCCAGGCGATACGTCGTGATGCACGGCGCGTGGGGCGTGAAGGAGTCGTGGCATGAAGAAACGGGTGCGCATGGACGACCTGCAGGTGTTTGTCACCACTGTCGAGGCCGGTGGGCTTTCAGCTGCAGCGCGACAACTGGACATCTCTCCAGCCCTGGCCAGTTCCGCGCTGCAGCGCCTGGAGCACAGCCTGGGGATTCGTCTGTTGGTGCGTTCGACACGCCGGCTGCGCCTGTCGGACGATGGCGAGCGCTATCTGCCCCACGCGCGTCAGGCCCTGGACGCGCTGGTCGATGGCGAAATGGCGCTGGAGCAGGCACGCGCCGAACTGGCGGGGCCATTGCGTCTGTCGATGCCGTCGGACCTGGGGCGCAACCTGCTGTTGCCCTGGCTGACGGAGTTTCAGGCCGAATATCCACGACTCGACATGCGCCTGCGGGTCAGCGACCAAGTGGCCGATCTGTTTGGCGAGCAACTGGATGCCAGCATCCGCTACGGGCTGCTGGGGGATTCCAGCCTGGTGGCCTTGCCGCTGGCCTCCAATAACCGCCGCACGTTGTGCGCGGCACCGTCCTACATCGCTCGGCATGGCGCGCCGCAGACTCCGCAGGCGCTGGCCGGGCACAACTGCCTGCGTTATGTGATGGGGGAGCAGATCCACGATCGCTGGAGTTTTGAGGATGCAGGGGCAACGAGCACGGTGCTGGTCAGTGGCGATCGCTGCAGCGATGATGCCGATATCGTGCGACGCTGGGCGGTGGCGGGGCTCGGTGTGGTCTACAAGTCGCGCCTGGATGTGCTCGAGGACATCCGCGCCGGAAGGCTGGTGGAGTTGCTGTCGGACCATGCAGGGCAGGCGGCGCCGCTGCAACTGGTATGCGCGCACCGACAGTCGCTGAGCCCGGCGGTGCGGCGCTTGCATGGGTTTCTGGCGCAACGGCTGCAGGCCTATCTCGCGTGAGCGGATACGCCTGCAGCTGTTGCGCTTCAGGTCACAGCACCTTGAAGCCGTGGGTGCCATCGCGCTCGAGTTGCGCGATCAGACCAAACTCCCAGTCGAGGTAGCCTTGCATGGCTTCGCGCGGGTTGTCGGTCCCTTCGTATGGCCGGCGATAGCGGTCGGTACGCTCCGCTGCCAGGCGCGTTTCACCTGATTCCAGGGGTTTGCCGGCGGCGATCCAGCTTGCCGTGCCGCCTGCCAGCAGATAGACCGGTGTGCGCGTCAGGGCTTGCAGATCGGTGGCGGCAAAGCTTGCCAGCAGGCTGCTGCCGCAGGTCAGCACGTAGCGCTCGGCCTTGGGCAGGCGCTCCAGGGCCTCGGGCAACTGCGCGCGGATCGCCCAATAAGCGCCCGGGATGTGGCGCTTGACGTAATTGGCGCTGGCGGTGAAGTCCAGCAAGACGGTGCCTTCCTCAGCCAGCCAGGCCTGCAATTGCTCGACGTCGATCTCGGTATTGCGCGCAAGTGCCGGGCGGGGTGCCTGCCACTCGCCGGTTTCGCTGAAGTCGGCCTTGCTCAGGCCGTCGAGCACCGCCACTTCCCAGCCCATCTGCGCGAGCCACGAAGCGCTCATGTTGGCACGCACGCCGTCGTCATCGACCAGCACGATGCGGGCGCCGCGTACGCTGGCGTTGTGATCGGTTTCCTGCACCAACTGGCCACCGGGCGTGGAGCGGCTGTTGGGCAGGTGACCGGCAACGTATTCCTCGGGTGTGCGCACGTCGAACAGATAGGTGGTGCGCGCAGTCTCTGCCTGCCAGCTGGCCAGACCTTGACGGTCCAGGCGCTGCACTCCCGCCCGGTCGGCAACGGCGCGGGCGCGCTCGGCAGCGCTGCTGCGGGTGCTGTCGCCGACCTCGGCGAAGCGCTGCGCCTGGCCGTGGGCCAGTTGTTGACCGGCCAGTGTCCAGCCGATGGTGCCGTTGCGCAGCGCTGCCACCGGGTTGGGGATGCCGGCGTTGACCAGCGATTGTGTGCCGATGATGCTGCGGGTGCGCCCTGCGCAGTTGACGATCACCCGGGTCGCCGGATCGGGTGCCAGTTCGGCGACGCGCAGCACCAGTTCGGCGCCAGGCACGCTGATGCCTCCAGGAATGCTCATGGTCTGGTATTCGTCGAAGCGCCGGGCGTCGAGCACCACCACGTCGGCCTGGCTGTCGAGCAGGGCCTGGACCTCTTCGGCGGCCAGCGAGGGCGTGTGGCGCACACTCTCCACCAGCTCGCCGAACGCTTTGCTGGGTACGTTGACGTCGCGAAACAGCTCGCCGCCAGCATCGCGCCAGCCGCCAAGTCCACCCTCGAGCACCGCCACATCGCTATAGCCCAGCGCCTGCAGACGCTCGACAGCGATGGCCGACAGCCCCTCGCCATCGTCATAGACGGTGATGGCAGTGTCACGGCGTGGCACGCGGGCGAAGATTTCCAGTTCCAGCTTCGAGAGCGGGATGTTGGCCGCGAACAGCGGATGCGCCTGGGCGAAGGGGTCTTCCTCGCGCAGGTCGATCAGGGCGACTTCTTCCTGGGCCAGCAGGGCGGAGCGAATGTCATGGAAACTGCGTGTGCTGAGGCGGGTCATGGGGCAGGGTTCTCTTTGGACAGGTCCCAGATGTTGGGCAGGCTGGAGTTGGAATAACCGGAGATGAATGGCTTCTCGCTACCGTCGGGCAGGTAGACGGTGCGGCTGACCGCACCGATGTTGGCGCCGTAGACATGGATGCTGATCGAGACCCGGTCGTCGAAGGCGTTGCTGACCTGATGGATATCGCCGATGCGCGGTGACACCGCTTCCACGTGGCCAGGGTCGATCCGCAGCCGCTCGCCCTGGGCCACCAGGGCGCCATGGGCGTCGCGGGTGAAGCCTTGGGCGTACTCGGCACCGCGCAACATGCCGATCAACCCCCAGACACGGTGGTCATGGATCGGCGTGCTCTGGCCTGGGCCCCAGACGAAGCTGACCACCGAGAAGCGTTGGCGCGAATCGCAATGCAGCAGGTATTGCTGGTAGCGGGCGGGGTCCGGCTGGGCAAGGGCTTCGGGTAACCAGTCGTCATGGGCGACCAGGCTGTACAGCAGGGTGTGGCCCTGATCGAGCAGGGTGGCTTCGTCGGGGTGGCGGTCCAGCAGGTCGGAGAGTTCGCCAATGAAGTGGCGCAGGCGCTCGAGGCGCGGTGTCTGGCTCATGGTTCAGGCTCGGGCTGACGGTCATGGGCAAACCCTAGCAACTGCCTGAATATTCTCAAAATTCAAATTATTCATAAGCTAATATGCAAATTTAGCATTTACTGACGGTGAGAAATTATCTGCAAGTTCTGCATTTTGATTGCATTAGGTTATGCCTAAAACGAATTTCACAGGGTGTGATCAAGTGGTTAGCGTATAAGTCAGTGGGCATTTTAGATTCAAACGCTATAAAAACCCTTTCTGACCTTGGGGCACCTGCAATGAGCGTTCAATTCATCGGCATGATCGGCCATCGCCTGTCATCGGAGATCCTGGCCCCCAGCGGGCCCGTCTTCGACAAGGACTACATCACCCGTTTTGCCCAGGCCCATGAGCAGGCCGGGTTCGATCGCATCCTGGTCGGTTATTGGTCGGACCAGCCTGACGGTTTCCTGGTGACTGCCCTGGCAGGGCTTGCCACCTCGCGTATTCATTTCCTGCTGGCGCACCGTCCGGGTTTCGTTGCACCGACCCTGGCCGCACGCAAGCTGGCGACCCTCGAACACCTGCTCGACGGGCGTCTGGCGGTGCACATCATCAGTGGCGGCAGCGACATCGAGCAGCGCAAGGACGGCGACCACCTGGCCCATGACCAGCGCTATGCCCGCACCGATGAATTCCTCGACGTGGTGCGCAAGGTCTGGACCCACGACACGCCGTTCGACCATGACGGCAACCATTACCAGGCCGCGGGTGCGTTTTCGGCGATCAAGCCGCTGCAGCAGCCGCATCTGCCCATCTATTTTGGCGGCTCCTCGCCTGCGGCCCTGGCGGTGGCGGGCAAGCACGCCGATGTATACGCCTTGTGGGGCGAATCGCTGGAGCAAACCGCCGAAACCATCGCCGCCGTGCGCGAGCAGGCTGCGCGTCATGGCCGCCAGGTGCAGTTCAGTGTGTCCTTCCGGCCGATCATCGCCGCCACCGAGGAGGCGGCCTGGGCCAAGGCCGAGGGCATTCTGGGCCAGGCTCGCCAGCGCCTCGAGCAGGCAGGGCCGGTGATCGCCAACAAGCCGCAGAGCGTGGGCGCCCAGCGCCTGCGCGACACCGTGGCCAAGGGTGAGCGGGTCGACGAACGCCTGTGGACCGGCATCGCTGCGCTGGTAGGTGGCGGCCACAACTCCACAGCGTTGGTGGGGACCGCCGAGCAGGTCGCCGATGCCTTGCTGACCTACTACGACCTGGGTGTGACCAGCTTCCTTATTCGTGGCTTCGACCCTTTGGCCGACGCCGAGGACTATGGCCGCGAACTGATTCCGTTGACCCGCGCCAAGGTGGCAGCGCGCAACGCCTGATATTCACTGTTACACGCGGCGAGACCGCACGCGCGGATCGCCCTGACTTGCCCGATGTGGCATCTGGAGACGAACGTGCGTTATCTCAAACAACTGGCCGCCGGTGTGCTGGCCACCTCGATCAGCCTTGCGGCTGCCGCGCAGACCCTGGTGGTCGGCGACCAGAGCTACAACGCCCGTGCCGTGATGGAAGCGGCCGGCGTGCTGGACGATTTGCCCTACACCCTGGAATGGAAGCAGTTCACTGCCGGCTCTCCAGTGGCCGAGGCACTCAATGTCGGCAGCCTCGATCTCGGCCTGCTGGGGGATGCGCCACCGTTGTTCCTTGGCGCACTCGGTGCGCCGATCAAGGTGGTGGCGGTGTCGCGGCAGAACCTCGAGGGCGTGGCGATCCTCGCGCGCAAGGATTCCGACATCCACAGCCTGGCCGACCTCAAGGGCAAGCGCGCGGCGATCTGGAAAGGTTCCTGGAGCCAGCAACTGCTGTTCAGCGCCCTCGACAAGGCCGGCGTCCCCCGCGACGCATTGGAGCTGCGCTACCTCAGCGCCCTGGACGCCTCCCACGCGCTGGATGGCGGATCGGTTGACGTGATCGCCACCTGGGAGCCCTACGTCACCCAGCAGGAGCGCCAGGGCGCACGGGTGCTGGCCACCGCCGAAGGCATCATCCCAGCGCAGAGTTTCGTGGTTGCCAATGCCAAGGCCGTGCAGGAAAAACGTGCGCAGATCGCCGACTTCCTCCAGCGCCTGAAAAAGGCGCGTCAATGGACCCTGAGCGATCCGGCGCACACCGAGGCGTACGCCGACGCCTGGGCCAAGCGTACCCGTGCCGACGGCGACATCGCCCGCGCCTGGTTCGCCCGCGCCCGCACCGACCTGGCACCACTCAACGCACAGGTGATCACCGATGCACAGAAGACCGTGGACTTCTTTGCCGGAATCGGCCTGATCAAGGGCTATCCGGCCGCAAGTCTGTTCGACACCTCCTTCTCGGCGGCGCTGCAGGACAGCGCCGTTACCCAGCACTGAGGCCCCGGCATGAGCAAACGACAGATCAAACTGGGTGCCCTTACCATGGGCTGCGGCGGCCCAGGGCGACACAACCTGTGGCTGGACCCGGCGTTGCCTGCCGACGCCAGCGTCAACATCGACTGGTATATCGATATTGCCCGCCAGGCAGAAGCTGCGCTGTTCGACTTGATCTTCATCGTCGACAGCCAGTTCATCACGCCAGGTTCGCCGTCCCATTACCTCAATCGTCTCGAACCCCTGACATTGCTCTCGGCATTGGCCGTCAGCACCCGTCATATCGGCCTGGTCGGCACCCTGACCACGTCCTACAACGCGCCGTTCAACGTCGCTCGGCGCCTGGCCTCGCTGGACCTGATCAGCAAGGGGCGTGCCGGTTGGAACGTGGTCACCAGCGGCGATGCCGGCACCGCTGGCAACTACGGGCTGGACGAGCATTACGACTACGACACCCGCTACAGCCGCGCCCACGAGCATGTCGAGGTGGTGCAGAAACTCTGGCATTCCTATGAAGACGATGCCTTCCCGCGGGATCGCCAGAGCGGGCGCTTTCTCGACCCGGCCAAGCTGCACACCCTCAACCACAAGGGTGAGCACTTCTCGGTGGTCGGCCCGTTGAACATCCAGCGCTCACCCCAGGGCCAGCCGGTGATCTTCCAGGCCGGGGATTCCGAGCAGGGGCGTGACCTGGGGGCGGCCACGGCGGACGTGATCTTCACCCACGCTGCAAGCGTCGAGCAGGGCCAGGCGTTCTACCGCGACGTGAAGGCTCGCGCCGCACGCCTGGGGCGTGACCCTGAGCAGGTGCTGGTGCTGCCGGGCGCCGAGATCTATGTGGGTGACACCGACGAGCATGCCCGTGAGATCGAGCGTCACTATCATCAGGCCGATCACAGCTTCGAGCTGGCGTTGAAGGAGTTCGGGCGTAACTTCGGTTGGCACGATTTCAGCCAGTACGACCTCGATGCGCCGTTTCCGCAGCAGAGCCTTGAGTTTGCCCGCAGCAGCTTCTTCACCAATGCCAAGCGCATCGCCGACCAGGCCCGGGACAAGGGCTTCAGCCTGCGCCAGGCGGTGGAGTTCGGCCGCCAGCTGCGCCCGGGTGCCTTCGTGGGCTCGGCGCAGACGGTGGCGGCGAAGATGGCCGACTGGTTCGAAGCGCGGGCACTGGATGGCTTCAATATCTACATCGGGCATCCGGGGCAGTTCCGACGCTTCACTCAGGAGGTGGTGCCGTTGCTGCAGGAGCGTGGGGTCTATCGCACGGCGTACGAAGGGACGACCCTGAGGGAGAGCCTGGGGCTGGCCATACCGCGCTTCGCTGATTGACTGTCGCCGCTGCGACGATGGCATCACAGGCCATTCCCGCGAGCGGCGACCGATTTCGGCTCAATGCACGCGCTTGCGCATCGCCACGCAGGCCTGGGCCTGCAACGCCAGTTCGTCAAGGTGCTCATCGCGCTGGCGTTCGGCGTCGATCATCGCCTCTTCGCCATGCTGCTTGAGCAGGTAGGCGTGAATCTGGCGCACTTCCAGGGTCTGGTAGATGGGCGCGATGTCCAGGCGTCCGACCAGCGCGCCGCTGGCCTTGCCGGTGCTGCTCATCAGCACTTGCGGCCCGGTGGCGCTCACGACCTGCAGGCCCATGGCCTCGAACCAGGGCACGGCGTGGGCGAACGCGCTCATCTCCACGCAACGGTAGCGTGCCCGCAGGTCTGTCAGCAGTCCGCGGGCGATGCCCTCGCGACGATGGGCAGGGGATACGGCGAGAAACGCCAGAACACAGGCGTGTGCGTCATCCTGGGCGGGCAAGGCGAGGGCGAAACCCAGCAGTTGGTCCGGGGCGTCGGCGTCCAGTGCCAGGACCAGCTCCACGGCCAGGCCACGAGTGCCGTCCAGGGCCTGCAGGTATTGGTGGACTTCGAGTCCGACACCGTACTGATACAGCGGATACAGCGGGTTGTCTGCGGTGATGGCGACGCTACTCAGCGCGCCGACATGTTCGATCACCAGCTGGCGGATCTGGTTCTGGAAGGATTCGGGCGGCACGCCGTCGAGGCGGCTCAGGATGAACATCGGGGACAGGCTCCGGCGGTTGAACTCACCCCGCGCCTGAATGACGCGGGGTTCACAGTCTAACCGCTTTTACCGGCCTGGCCTCACTGGCGCATCGCTGCAAGCATCAGGTCGAGGTTCTGCACTGCGGCACCCGAAGCGCCCTTGCCCAGGTTGTCGAACACGGCCGTCAGCAGGACCTGCCCGTGCTCGGGGTTTGCATACAGTGCCAGGCGCAGGTCGTTGCTGTCGTTCAGCGCCTGCGGGTCCAAGGGTGTCGCTGGGCCTTGCTGGTGCAGGGGCATTACCTGGACATGGCGCGCGCCCTGGTAGTGCTGTTCGAGACAGGCCTGCAGATGCTCGGCGGTGACGCCCGGCGCCAGTAGGCGCAACTGCAGCGGGATGCTCAGCACGATGCCCTGGCGATAGTCGCCATAGCCTGGCAGGAACACCGGGCGTGCGCTCAGGCCAGCATGGGCCTGGATCTCCGGGACATGCTTGTGCGCCAACTCCAGGCCGTAGAGCTGCAGCGCCGGGGCAGGATCGCCACCTGACTGCTCATGACGCTCGACCGCAGCCCGACCACCACCGGAGTAGCCGGAAATGGCATGCACGCTCAGCGGGTAGTCCGCAGGCAACAGGCCGGCGCGCACCAGCGGCCGCAGCAGGGCGATGGCACCGGTCGGGTAGCAACCAGGGTTGCTGACCCGTGTGGCCTGGGCGATGCGTTCGGCCTGCTGCTCGTCCAGCTCCGGCAAGCCGTAGACCCATCCTGGGGTGGTGCGGTGCGCGGAGCTGGCGTCGATTACCCGTACTGCCGGGTTGTGAATCGTCGCCACGGCCTCGCGTGCGGCCGCGTCGGGCAGGCAGAGCAGGGCGATATCGGCGCTGTTGATGGCCTCGCGGCGGCGCTGCGGGTCCTTGCGCTCGGTCTCGGGCAGGGTCAGCAGGCGAAGATCGCTGCGACCGTGCAGGCGGGCGTGGATCTGCAGGCCGGTGGTGCCCTGGTCGCCGTCGATGAATATCAGGGGCTGGTGCATGGTGGGGATCCGTTCAGGAAGGAGGTGGGTGTATCCTCGCTGTTGTTTGATCTGAAGAAAATTTGAATATCATGACGACGATGTTCAGATTAAATGAATCACGACGTCCAACAGGACAAGGAGCAGCACCCTGCGAGAAATCAGCCTCGACCGCCTGCGCACACTGGTGGTGATCGCCGACCTTGGCTCTTTCGCCGAGGCCGCTCGCCAGTTGAACCTGGCACCACCGACCATCAGCCTGCATGTCGCCGAGCTTGAAGCGAGGGTGGGGGCTGCGCTGCTTACCCGTACCCGCGGGCAGGTTCGGCCCACGGTGGTCGGAGAAACCCTGCTGGCGCGTGCCCGTCGGCTGCTGGCCGATGCAGACCAGGCGCTGGATGAAGTGCAACGCCAGGTGGCCGGGCTGACCGGGCGGGTGCGCCTGGGCGCCTCTACTGGCGCCATCGCTCATCTGTTGCCCAGTGCATTGGCGGCCCTGCGCAGTGAGCATCCGGGGATCGATGTGCAGGTTCAGGTGCTCACGTCGCAAGCATCACTGGCGCGTGTGCGTGAGGGGAGCCTGGACATCGGCCTGGTGGCGCTGCCGCAGGTGGCAGTGAAGGGGGTGAAACTCACCCCCTGGCGACGCGACCCGATCATGGCCTACCTGCCTGCCGACTGGCAGCCTCCGGCGCGGGTCACACCGGCCTGGCTCGGGCAGCGCGCGCTGATTCTCAACGACAGCAGCACGCAGCTTTCGCGGGTGACCAGCGATTGGTTCGCGGCGGCCGGGCTGTATCCGGAGGCGCGCATCGAGTTGAACTACAACGATGCGATCAAGAGCCTGGTGGCTGCGGGGTATGGCGCGACGTTGCTGCCCCAGGAGGGGGAGGCGCCTGAACTGGACCGACGCATCGCTCGACGCCCGTTGCGACCGGGGTTGTGGCGGGCGCTGGGGATCGCTTGCCGCGAAGGTGAGGTGGAGCGGGCCACGGGGCATGTGCTGGAGGCTTTGGAACGGTTGCGGCAATGACCGTCTGTGTCGGCTGCGATCAAGCGCATACACCGCAGTGGTCCTTGGCAGGCGTGTCCGCCAAAAGACCACTGCGATGATGTGGGTCAACCCCGCTCGCGCTTGCGCACCGCCGTTATCGTTTCACCACCCACTCCCCAATTGTCGGTGGGCACTTCCTCGATCACCACGAAGGTACTCGCTGGCGGCTTGTTCAGCACCCGTTGCAGCAGTTCGGTGGTGCCTTCGATCAACAGACGCTTGTGCTCGGCAGTGACCCCTTCTTCGGTCACACGGATATGAACGTATGGCATGGCAGGCTCCTTGGGTTTTCAGTGCCAGGTACCGGCGGTGCTGCCGCCGTCTACTGGAAGTACGACGCCGCTGACGAAACGTGCGTCGGTCAGGTATAGCACGGCATCGACGATGTCCTGCGGCTTGCCGGTGCGCCCACTCGGCGACAAGACACCCAGGCCTGCGACGTCGTTGTTGTGCAGGGGCGTCTCGATGATCCCCGGAGCCACGGCGTTGACCTGTATGCCGCTACCGGCCAGTTCCAGCGCCAGGCCCCTGACCGCCTGGTTCAGGCCACCCTTGACGAGGATCGGCAGCGCTGCGGGTACCCGCACGTTAGGCTGCATGGCGACCGAGGCGGTGATCGCGACGATGTGTCCATGGCCTTGGGCGCTCATGATCTTCGCTGCGGCCTGGGAGGGGTAGATGAAGCCCTTGAGGTTGGTGGCAAACAGCGCGTCGATGTCCTGCTCGGTGTAGTCGGTGAACGGTTTGGGAATGAAGATCCCGGCATTGTTGACCAGGATATCGACGCGGCCGAACACTTGCAGCGCCGTATCGAACAGGCGTTGTGCAGTACTGGCGTCGGCGATGTCGCCAGCGACGCCGACGAAGGCTGCCGGGTTGCCCAGCTCGATGGCGGCCTGATCGAGGCGGGCCTGGGTGCGGGCGTTGCCGACCACGTTGTCGCCCCGTTCGATAAAGGCCTTGGCGAGGGCAAAGCCCAAGCCGCTGGATGCGCCGGTGATGACGATGGTTCTTGCGGTGCTCATGGTGGATCTCCAGATATGCGAACCGGCTGGTTCGTGGGTGGAGCCACTCTAAGACCTCATCTGGAGTTGAAAAATAAGGCGGATGGCATTTCAATCGATACCTCATGTAATCAATAGAGCCATCATGACCCGCCATTTCGATGATCTTCAACTGGGCAGCCTCGAGCTGTTCTGCCTGGCTGCCGATACCGGCAGCTTCACTGCCGCAGCCACCGAGGCCGGGGTCACGCCCGCGGCGGTCAGTCGCTCGGTGGCGCGCCTGGAAGAACGCCTGGGGGTACGGTTGTTCGTGCGTACTACGCGGCAGATGCGCTTGTCCGATGCCGGGCAGGTGTACTACCAACAGTGCCGCCTGGCACTTGGGCAATTGGTGGAGGCCGAGCGCGAAGTTTCTGGTGGCCAGATCGAGCCGCGTGGGCGCCTGCGGGTCAGTGCGCCGACGCCTTACGCCCATCACCGTCTGTTGCCGTGGCTGCCGCGTTTTCGCGAGCGCTATCCGCAAGTGCAGGTGGACGTGCATGTCAGCAATCGCAATGTCGATTTCGCCGATGAGCAGTTCGACCTGGCCATCCGCGGACGCGAGCCTGCCGATTCGCGGCTGGTGGCACGGCGCCTGGAAAACGCCGAGTTGGTGGTGGTGGGCACCCCGGGCTACCTGGCGCGAGCAGGCCATCCGCAGGTGCCGGAAGACCTGGCGCGGCATGAGTGCATCCTGTTCGAGATCCCCAGCAGCGGACGCAGTGCGCCCTGGACCTTTCGCCGGGACGGTGGCCTGGTGGAGATCGAAGTCGGCGGCTCGATCACCTGCCTGGGCGACTTTCTCGCCACCGCCACCCTCGCGCGACATGGCGCCGGCCTGATGCAGGCGTACCGCTTCACCGTGCAGGACGCCCTGGACAGCGGTGAGCTGGTCGAAGTGCTACCGGCCTTCGGTGGCACGGCCCGGCCGTTCACCTTGATCTATCCGCAGGCGCGGCACATGCCGCTGCGGGTGCGGCTGTTCATCGATTTCCTGGTGGCGGGCGGGCAGTTACCCGCCAGCTGAGGGCTTCAGAACCAGCGGTCGTTGCGTTTGCGCCCGCGGGTCAGCGCCGGCAGGATCAGACCGGCCAGCAAGCCGGCGCCGGCGATGCTGCCGCCGTAGACCATGTACCGCATCATCACCTGCTTGTTCTCGTCGCCCAGGCGTGCCTGGGTGTCGCGCAGGCTCGACTGCGACTGCTCGAGCTGTTCGTTGAGGGCCTTGTTGCGCGACTCCAGCTCGTCGATCAGCGCCTTGCGCGAATCCAGGGTTTCCTGCATGCCTTGCACGCGCGTCTTCCAGCTGTCGTCGATGGTCTTGAGCTGGCCGGACAGGTCTGCGACCTGGGCATCGAGTTGCGGCAGGCGTTCGTTCTGGCCAGGGACCGTCTGCAGGTCGCTGGTAAGAATCCACACCAGATCGCCACTTTGGCCGCGAACCTGGCTGTAGTTACCCTGGGTGCCGATCAGCGACACTTTCTGCCCGGACTTGAGCGTGCCGACGATGCGATGGCCATCGGTCGGACCGCTGCGCACATACGTGCTCAGGCTGTCGCTGACCCAGCGTGCGTCGCTGGAGGATTCTTCGGCGTGGATGGACGGGGCAGTGGCGAGCAGGGCGGCGAGGGCGAGGGTGGCGCGGCGGAATTCGGGCATGGTGGTCTTCGCTGAAACAGTACGGTTGGAGGCCCGGTGACTGGGCCGTGAAGCGGTCGGTGGATTGACCGTCAGCGAAAGACCGTTTTTTTGTAGGCAGGTTCACTGCTTTGGGCGGGAATTGTCTGCAAGATATTGCAGATAACAGGTTTGCTCATGGGGTGACGCGTGCGCGGATCAATCGCAGTGGCAGTTCACCGCTGCGATTGATCCGCGCAGGTTGGCGCTGGAGCCGCACCCGCAGTCAGGTCACGACCTGGTAGCACGGCACGTAGGCCGCGCCGCCGGGCAGTTTCATCCGGTGCTGGTCGACAAAGGCCTGCAACAGCCTGCCCAACGGGTCGAGGATCGCCTGGTCGCCGCGGATCTGGTACGGGCCATGCTCCTCGATCAGGCGAATGCCCTTGTCCTTGACGTTGCCGGCGACGATTCCCGAGAACGCCCGACGCAGGTTGGCGGCCAGCTCATGGGGCGGCAGGTCGCGACGCAAGGCAAGATCGGCCATGTTCTGGTGAGTCGGGTCGAACGGGTGCTGGAAGCCACCGTCGATCTTCAGCAGCCAGTTGAAGTGGAAGGCGTCGTTGCGCTCGCGGCGGAACTGCTTGACCGTCTTGAGCCCCTCGACCATGTGCCGGGCCACTTCGGCCGGGTCGTCGATGATGATCTGGTAGTGGCGCTGCGCCGCTTCGCCAAGGGTGGCACCGACAAAGGCATGCAGTTGCTGCAGGAACGGCTCGGCGCTGCGCGGGCCGGTGAGAATGACCGGGAAGGGCAGGTCATGGTTGTCCGGGTGCATGAGGATGCCGAGCAGGTACAGGAATTCCTCGGCCGTGCCTGCGCCTCCGGGGAAGATGATGATGCCGTGGCCGACGCGGACAAAGGCCTCCAGACGTTTCTCGATATCCGGCAGGATCACCAGCTCGTTGACGATGGGGTTCGGCGCCTCGGCAGCGATGATGCCCGGTTCGGTCAGGCCCAGGTAGCGGCTGCCGTGCATGCGCTGCTTGGCGTGAGCGATGGTGGCGCCCTTCATCGGGCCCTTCATGACGCCCGGGCCGCAGCCGGTGCAGACGTCCAGCTTGCGCAGGCCCAGTTCATGGCCGACTTTCTTGGTGTACTGGTATTCCTCGCTGCTGATCGAGTGACCGCCCCAGCACACCACCATCTTCGGCTCCACGCCCGGACGCAGGGTGCGTGCGTTGCGCAGCAGGTGGAATACGTAGTCGGTGATGCCCTGGGAGCTTTCCAGGTCGATGCGTTGGCTGGCCAGCTCGCTTTCGGTGTAGACGATGTCACGCAGGGCGCTGAACAGCATTTCGCGGGTGCTGGCGATCATTTCGCCATCGACGAAGGCATCGGCCGGGGCATTGAGCAATTCCAGGCGCACGCCGCGATCTTGCTGGTGGATGCGGACCTCGAAGTCCTTGTAGGCCTCAAGGATGGTCTTGGCATTGTCGACATGGGCGCCGGTGTTGAGGATTGCCAGGGCGCACTGGCGGAACAGGGTGTAGAGACTGCCGGTACCGACTTCGCTCAGTTGCTGGACTTCACGTTGCGACAGCGTCTCCAGGCTGCCTTTGGGGCTGACGGAGGCGTTGATGACATTGCGTTGGGGCATCTAAGTCTTTCCTGTGCGGGTAAAACATCCTTCTTTGACAACACCATACCGACAATTGCACGCGGCAACGAGGGGGAGAGGCAAAGATTCGGCGCTTGGGCAATTGCCAGTGCACGATGGCTCAGGCGGGGACCTTGAACACATGGCGCAGGTAGGCGACGAAATTTTCGTCCCGGCACTGCGTCTTGCCAGGGCTGTCGGAGATCTTCGCGACAGGGGCTCCGTTGCAGGCGGTCATCTTGATCACCACGTTCATCGGCCTCACGCCAGGAATGTCACAGGTCAGGTTGGTGCCGATGCCGAAGCTGACGTTGATCCGCCCGTGCAGCGCGCGGTAGAGCTGCAGTGCCTTGGCGAAATCCAGGCCGTCGGAGAAGATCAGGGTCTTGCTCAGCGGGTCGATGCCCAGGCGCTCATAGTGGGCAATGGCTTTTTCCGCCCAGGCCAGTGGATCGCCGGAGTCGTGGCGAAGGCCATCGAAGAGCTTGCCGAAATACAGGTCGAAGTCCTTCACGAAGGCGTCCATGCCGATGCAGTCGGTCAGGGCGATGCCGAGCAACCCTCGGTATTCACGCACCCAGCACTCCAGCGCTGCGACTTGGCTATCGACCAGGCGCGGGCCGAGCTGCTGGTGGGCCATGAACCATTCGTGGGCCATGGTACCGATGGGTTTGAGTTCGTATTCTCGGGCCAGGTGGACATTGCTGGTGCCGACGAAACGCCCGGGGAAGTCGCGCTTGAGGATACGCACCACCTGATCCTGCACTGGATAGGAGAAGCGTCGGCGGGTACCGAAGTCAGCGAGCTGGAACCCCGCCAGCTCATCGCTGCTGGCGTGCGCCTTGAGCCAGTCGAGTTTCTGGTACAGGCGCTCGCCCACCTGTTCCATCGTCACTTCGCGATAGCGGTAGCGATTACGCACCTCGCAAATGATTGCCAGTAACGGGATTTCATAGAGGATCACGTGCAGCCAGGGGCCGCGAATACGGATCGCCAGCTGCCCGGCATCGTCCAGTCCGGCCTGGACATAGCGCAGGTTGAAGCGAAACAGGCTGAGGAACCGGATGAAATCCGGCTTGATGAAGGGGATTTTTTCCAGGTAGGCGAGCTGGTCGTGGGTCACCGAGACCTCGGCCAACTGTTCGATCTGGTAGCGGATCTCGGCAAGGTAGGGCGACAGGTCTTCGTCGTTGCGGCAGCGCAGCTCCCACTCCACCTCGGCGTTGGGGTAGTTGTGCAGCACCGCCTGCATCATGGTGATCTTGTAGAAGTCGGTATCCAGCAGGTTCTGGATGATCCGTGGGGCAAACACGTCGTCGCTCATGGGCAGGGCTCCTTGAACAGTGCGAGCTGGCGGTCCAGCTCTTCCTCATTGGCGCACAGTACTACCCCGGCGGCAGCCAGCTCGCTGCAGGCAGCTTGGGCGCCGGCGTCGCTCAGTGCTCGGCAGGCGGGCAGGTAGAGCAGCACCTGGAGTCCGGCGCGGTTCAGTTGCAGCGCGGTGGTGCGCACGCAGTAATCCAGAGCCAGGCCGCCGACCAGCACGACCTCGACGGCGTGAACCTTGAGGTACTCGATGACCCCGGTGGAGCGTCGCTCGGCCAGGTCGTGGTAGCAGGCGCCGTAGGGGTGCAGGTCAGGCTCCACGCCTTTCCAGACGAAATAGTCGTAATCGATCGGGGCAGGCAGGCCGGGCAGCAGTTCGAAACCGGGTGTGCCGGGCACGCAGTGGCTGACCCAGGTGAGGTCGGCGTTGGTCAATGCCAGTGGCTGAAGCATCTGTGCGGCATCGCTCACCACCCAGGCAGCATTGGCTGGGTGAGCATCCTTGCTGCCCAGGCGCAGGTCGGCACGACGGGCCATGGCATTGAGCGCCGGTGCAATCAGGTGGCCGCCGGGTACCGGCAGCTCCTGCGGGGCGTTAGCGGTAAAGCCGTTCTGGGCATCGACGTCGAAACTGGCGATCTTCATAGGAGGTTCCTCTACTGGAATGCCTATATATTTCACCTGGTATTATAAGTGTGTCAAGCAGCCTTTTTTCGGGATTAGGGCTTGCATCACAAAAAACACCTGGTGGAATATGACGTATTGAACAAGGAGTCGACATGAGCGCAGTTGAAGTCTTGGCCAGCGTGGACATCGTTGCATTGCGCCTTGCCCCGGACTTGCAGGGATTGCAGGTGTTGTTGCACCGCCGCGAGCGAGAGCCGCATCGAGGCCAGTGGGCCTTGCCGGGTGTCATCGTCAACGGCAGCACACCGGACAATAGCCTGGATGCGGCGGCCGAGCGGGCGCTGCGAGAGAAGGCACAGGTTCTGCCTCGGCACATGGAGCAGGTCGGTACAGAAGGCAACGCTTTTCGTGATCCGCGCGGGTGGTCGTTGAGTACCTACTACCTGGCATTGCTCGACCCGGATCAATTCATCGCGGGGGAGCAATTGGCCTTTTTCGACCTCGACAGTCTGTCGACCCGCAAAGTGCTGTTGCCGTTCGATCACGGGCTGCTGGTGCAGCGCACCTGCGAGCGGCTGGCGGCCAAGAGCCTGTACAGCAGCCTGCCGCTGTACTTGCTGCCGACGCGTTTTACGGTGCTCGATGCGTTGAGTGCGGCGCAGGCGTGCCTGGGGCGGCCGGTGAACAACACGTCGTTGCGCAAGCGTCTGGAGCGTCTGAGGGAGGCAGGCTGGGTGCGTGATACAGGCGAACGCAATCAGCCGCGACTGGGCCGGCCGCAACAGCTTTACGAGCACCTGCCGCAAGGCGTGGGGCCCTTTCTGTTCGAGCGCAGCCTGTTGCCGGAAGCATGAAGGCTCAAGCATGGCGTTTGGCGGCCGATACAGCGGTCAGGTCAAAATCCTTGCGGAGAAGGGAAATGGTAGGGATCACAAGTGTCAATGTCACCGGCGTGAATGGGCAGTCGTCTGCGCTGCAGACGGCCGCCCAGGCCAGCGACACTGAAAAGAGCAGCAGCGCGGCTGGCGGCGCCCAGGTCGCCATGCCGGCACCGTCTGACAAGGCCGACAAGGCCAAGAGCAGCGACAACAGCAGCGAGCCGTCACACATCCGCCAGTTGCGTGAGCTGATCAAGCAAATGCAGAAGCAACTGGCCGACGCCCAGAAGCGGCTGTCCGAGGTTCAGGCGCAACCGATGGACGAGAAGGCCAAGCTGGCTGCGGTGGCGGGTGTCCAGGCGCAGATCGCGACCATCAGCGGTCAGATCCAGCAGGCGACCGCGCAGTTGCTGCAGGCCTTGAGCAAGCTGAACAGCAGTAGCTCCGGCAACCTGATCAGCACCATTGCCTGAGGGTGAGGGCAGGGCGGACCCGCAACGGGCCGCCCTGAATCTGGTGACTTACTCGGACGCCACGCGCGAGCGGTTCTGGCGGTCTGACTTGTACTGCATCGCCACCGCCGGCGCCGCCTTGGCCGAGCCGGTTTCCAGCCATTGACGCAGGCGCCCGGCATCGGCGAAGTGGGTGAACTTGCCGTAGGCGTCGAGAATCACCATCGCCACCGGGCGGTTGTCCATCCTGGTCAGCAGTACCAGGCAGTGCCCCGCCTCGTTGGTGAAGCCGGTCTTGGTCAGCTTGATATCCCAGTTGCTCTTGTTCACCAGATGATCGGTGTTGCGAAAGCCCAAGGTGTAATTGGGTTTGCGGAAGGCTACGGTCTTCTCGCGGGTGGTCGAGAGCTCGCTGAGCATCGGGTAGTTGCGCGAGGCGATCAGCAGCTTGGCCAGGTCATGGGCAGTGGAGACGTTGTGCGTCGACAGGCCAGTCGGCTCGACGTAGCGGGTCTGGGTCATGCCCAGGCTGCGGGCCTTGGCGTTCATCGCCTTGATGAACGCGCCATAGCCGCCGGGATAGTGGTTGGCCAGGGTGTTGGCCGCGCGGTTCTCCGACGACATCAGGGTAATCAGCAGGGTCTCGCGGCGGTTCAGCTCGCTGCCGGGGCGTACGCGGGAAAAGACACCCTTGAGGTCAGGGTTGTTGGCGATGGTCATGGTGAGCATCTCGTCCATCGGCAGCTTGGCGTCGAGCACTACCATGGCGGTCATCAGCTTGGTGACCGAGGCGATGGGCACCACGCGGTCGGCGTGGCTGGAGTACAGCTCTTTGTTGGTATTCAGGTCGATCAGCAAGGCGCTGCCGGAAGCCAGGTGCAGTTTGGAAGGATCGCGTTGTGCCTGGGCCGGGGATTGTGCAGCAGCGGTCGACGGAAGGATCGCGGTTCCTGTGAGCGCCAGCAGCAGGCTGAGGATGGACAGGGAAGTTTTCACGTTGAGGCTCACTAATAGTTGGTATGTCGTTGGCTGTGCAAGGGTTTCCCCCCGAAAACCGCTGCATTGTGGAGTATGGCTCAGCGGCTGTCGATTGCTCGTCCAGGCCCAGCGTCGAAATGAAAAAACCTTCATGCTGTATCGGTTTTTCCGGCCTGTTGCGACAAATGGTCCCCGCGCTTTCGCACAGGTGAAAAAAAGCCCGCCAGAGGCGGGCAGAAAGAAGCGTAAGGAGCAACGCACAACACATGAAACGGATAATAAAAACGGTGGTCAGGCGGTAAGGGTGCCGGCCTGCAGCTGTTCGACCATGGCCTGGGCCTTGGCGCGGGAATCCAGAGGGCCGCTGACGGGCTCGCCGTTGCGCATCAGGTACCAGCAGGCCAGCAGGCCTTGAGCGCGCAAGGGAGCAGGGACAGCACTGCCGACGACAGACATGATGTGGATAGTGGCCATGTTGGACCTCCTGTGAAACATGGCCCTACCTTACGCAGCAGCCGACGCTGTTTGAAATCAACTTGCTCGATAGTGGTCATTACTTTTTTCAACGACAAGTGCAGGTCACCAGCGCGGCGGGCCGTAGTACACCGGCGGCGGGCCGTAGTAGCGGCGATACACTGGCGGCGGCGCGGGTACATAGCGCTCGACGACATAGGGCTGGTAATACACCGGCGGCGGTGGCGCCTGCACATAGACCGGAGGCGGCGGATAATAGGCCGGTTGACGCTCCACATAGACGGTACGGTCATGGCCGCCGGATACTGCTGCCCCGACCACGGCACCGACCACGGCTGCACCGAGTACAGGGCCTGGGCCCCAACCGCCGCCATGGGCGGCTGCTTGCCCGCTGACGGCCAGTGCTCCGACCAGCAGGGCGATTCCGGGGATGAGACGGTTCATGAATGAATCCTCGCGATAACCCCACACTTGGGGCTTATCAATAAGACCGCGAAATCGGTAAAGAGAGCACAGGTGCAAGGTAAAGGTTGTGTAAGGGGCGATTGACGGTCAGGTCTGGTACGCTCGCAGAAACGATTCAGTCATCAACGACAGGAGCAGATATGGCGATTGCACCCAGCAGGGACACGACACTGTGCATTTCCCTTGCCGGACGTCCGGGGACTTTCGGCGTGCGTTTCCACAACCACCTCTATCAACAGTTGGGGCTGGACTACTACTACAAGGCCATGACCACCCAGGACCTGCCTGCGGCAGTGGGTGGCATCCGCGCCCTGGGTATCCGCGGATGCGGTGTGTCCATGCCCTACAAAGAGGCGTGCATGGCCCTGGTGGACGAGATCGATCCCTCCGCGGCAGCCATCGAGTCGGTGAACACGCTGGTCAACACCAACGGTCACTTGAAGGCCTACAACACCGATTACCTGGCGGTGCGCCAACTGCTGGAGTTGCACCAGGTCGATCCGGCCACCGCCTTTGCCTTGCGCGGCAGTGGCGGCATGGCCAAAGCGGTGGCCAGTGCGCTGCGTGACGCCGGTTTCAGCGAGGGCCTGATCATTGCCCGCAACGAGCAGGCCGGGCGGCAACTGGCAGATAGCTGTGGGTATCGCTGGCAGCGCGAGCTGGGCGACCTGTGTCCGCCGATGCTGGTCAACGTGACCCCCATTGGCATGGCCGGCGGGCCGCAGGCGCAGGAGCTGGCTTTCCCACGTGAGGCGGTCGAGGTTGCGCAACTCGTATTTGACGTAGTGGCCATGCCGGCCATGACGCCGCTGATTGTTCTCGCCCAGGAACTGGGCAAGCCGGTGATCACCGGGCTCGACGTGATTGCGCTGCAGGCGCTGGAGCAGTTCGTGCTGTACACCGGCATCAGACCAACCGTGGAGCAGGTGGAGGCAGCGGTCGCTTACGCCCGTGAAGCCTGAACGGTCGCCATCACGGGAATCCCCGTGATGGCTTGAGTGCGCTCAGAACACCTTCTGCCCTTTGTCCAGTCGCTCGTCCACCAGGGCGCGGCCGTGCGCCAGGGATACGTGCTGGGCGTTTTCCAGGTCGGAGAAGAACTTCATGGGCATCGACAGGCGCCTGCTGGTATGGCCTTCGGGATCGGTGATCAGGCAGCCGGCGGTAAAGGGCAGGGGAGAATCGGGGTGGGGCATCACACTGGCGGTGATGGTGTGCTCACGGTACTCACAGTGAAGGGTTTGCATCGTCCTTACCTCGCTGTGCTGGTTTGGAAGCGCTCACCTCTATGTACCACAGCGAGGGGCCGGAAGTTCCCGGCCCCGACGAGCGTGACCTGCGTCGGTCAGCCCTTCAGTTCGGTCGGCTGGATGACTTCGACCCAATAGCCATCCGGGTCCTTGACGAACGCCAGGTGGTTCATGCGGCCATCCTGCAGGCGTTTCTGGAAGGGCACCTCCAGCGCTTCGAAGCGTGCACAGGCCTCACGTACGTCCGGCACCGAGATGCAGATGTGACCAAAGCCGCGCGGATCGGTGTTGCCGTTGTGGTAGGCGAACTCGGCATCGCTCTCGGTGCCGTGGTTGTGGGTCAGCTCCAGCACGCCCGGAATGGATTTCATCCACTGGTGACGCGCGGCGTCATCGGCAGGAATCTGCGTCGGGTCGACCAGGGCCAGGAAGTACAGGCTGAACTTCGCTTCGGGGAAATCGCGCTTGTCTACCAGGCGAAAGCCCAGCACGCGGGTGTAGAAGTCCAGCGACTTCTCGATATCCTTGACCCGCAGCATGGTGTGATTGAAGACGAATTTTGCGGTGGCGGTGTCGGGCTGGGCGGTGACGCCGGGCAGGGTTTGCAGATCGTTCAGGCTCATGGGGGCTCCAGAGACAAGGCCGGCGCAGACCGCGCCGACGGTGAAAACAGGACGGCCATGATACGGCAGTGAAGCGATTGCGCAAATGAAAGCGCCCTGCACGAAGGCAGGGCGCTGGAATTAGAGGCCCGCATGTGCGGGCGCGTGATGGGGTCGCTAGTCCTTTAGCTGGTTCGATACTCGCCCAGGCGATGTGAAAAAACTGTGAAGCAGGCGTGGATGTTTCATCAGCGTACCCAGGATTCCACCGTGGCCGCGCCGTACTGTTCCTTCCACGCTTTCAGGCCTCGGTGGTTGCCACCCTTGGTCTCGATCAGCTCGCCGGTGTGCGGATTCTCGTAGACCTTGACCACTCGCGGACGGCGTTGCTGCTTGACGGGGCTGGTCGAGTTTTTCGCGCTGGCTTTCACGCCCTTGGGGTCGAGGATCGCGACAATGTCACGCAAGCCCTTGTCATAGCTTTTCATCAGCCCAAGTAGTTTCTGCTCGAATTCGATCTCGCGTTTAAGGCTGGCGTCCTTTTTCATTGTCTCCAGTTGCGCGATTTGCTCCTGAAGTGCTTTTTCGGCCGCACGAAACTCTGCAAGTCTGGACACTTTCATCACTCCTGTCAGTCGGCCGTGGCATGGCGTGACGAACATGCAACAGTAATAAACGCCGGCCACGCGGATGGGTGAAACTGTTCGCTGAACAAGAGTGTAGACGTGGCCCAGTGTTCGGTAAACCTCAAACTTTTAGCGGCAAGTAAGGAACTTTCTGCGCGTCACGAACCGCAAACTCAGTGCGCTTTCCAGGCCTCTGCAACAGCGTTCATACCATGGTCCAATGGCCCGACTAGAGCGCCTGCGTGAAAATGGCGCGTCGTCTTCGTTTAATGTCGAGTGCCTCGCGGCACGTGTGCCCGATAGTGCATCGGCATGTTTCTCGCCTCTTCTGGATGTTCCCCTGCATGTTCTCTCCCTTTCCTCTCGCCCGTGGCCGCAGTATTGCCGGCCTGTCCTTGTTGTGCGCGGCAGCCGGTGCGCAGGCCGATGGTTTTTTCGAAGACAGTCACGCCAAGGTCGAGGCGCGCAATGTCTATTTCAACCGGGACTTTCGTGACGGCCACAGCAGTTCTGCCCAGGGTGCTTCCAAGCGCGAGGAATGGGCGCAGGGTTTCATTCTCGATGCCCGTTCCGGCTACACCGACGGCACGCTCGGGTTCGGTGTCGATGCGCTGGGCATGCTAGGTTTCAAGCTCGATTCCAGCCCCGCCGACAGCAACAGTGGTCTGCTGCCCTCACGTGGGCATGACCCGCGCCATTCTGCCGATCAATACGCCAAGCTGGGCGTGGCGGCAAAGATGAAGGTGTCCCGGACGGTACTGCGTTATGGCGCGATGATGCCGGACGTGCCGCTGCTCAAGTACAACGATGGTCGTCTACTGCCCACCATGTTCCATGGTGCAATGCTGACGTCCGAAGAGTTGCGCGACCTGAAGTTCACCGTGGCCCGCCTGGACAAGTACACCGCGCGAGACTCCAGTGATCGCCAGGATATTCGCGTGCACTGCAAGAACAAGCGTTACGCCTGCGATATCCAGGCCGACCACTTCGATCTGGCGGGCGTCGATTACCGCGTCAATGATCGCCTCAGTGCCCAGTACCAGGTGTCGAAGCTCGAGAACATCTACCGCCAGCACTTCCTCGGGCTGGTCGCCACGCAACCTTTGGCGGTGGGCGCGCTTTCTGCGGACGTGCGCCTGATCAAGAGCGACGATATCGGCAACGCACGCGCCGGTGAGATCGAGCATCGGGCGTTCAGCGGCATGCTCGGCTACAGCCTGGGCGGGCACAAGTTCAGTGCCGGCTGGCAACGCATGTATGGCGACAGCGCCATGCCTTATCTGGATGGCAGCAACCCTTATCTGGTCAATTACGCTCAGGTCAACGACTTCGCAGCCGCCGATGAGCGTTCCTGGCAATTGCGGTATGACTACGATTTCAAGGCGTTGGGCATTCCTGGCTTGAGCTTCTTCACTCGCTATATCAACGGTGATCATATCCAGGTGCCGGGCAGCAGCGCCCAAGGCAAGGAATGGGAGCGTGACAGCGAACTCAAGTACCAGGTCCAGAGCGGCACCTTCAAAGATCTCAGCGTGCGTCTGCGCAACTCCACGTATCGCAGCAACTACGAACGATGGGCGCGTGACATGGACGAGACACGGGTCATCGTCAGTTACAACTTCTCGGTGTTCTGAAGCACTTTGCCAAATACCCCTGGGCGATGAACAATGAACGGCGGTACGGGCAGCGAGGCAATGCCATGAAGCAACTTCTGTTGATCGGTATAGGCCCGGGCGACCCCCGTCAGGTCACTTTCGAGGCCGTCGACGCGTTGCGCCGCGCGACGGTCTTCTTCGTGCTCGATAAAGGTGGCGACAAGCATGAGCTGTTGCAACTGCGCAAACTCATGCTCGAGCGCTATGTCCCCGAGGGTGGGTATCGTCTGGTGCAGTTGGAGGATCCGCGGCGGGACGGGCAGCACCAGGACTATGTCGGTGCGGTGCAGGACTGGCACCGCGCGCGCGCAGCCCTGTACGCCCGCATGCTCGAGGATGAGCTGGCGGCCGACGATATCGGCGCCTTCCTGTTGTGGGGCGAGCCGGGGCTGTATGACAGCACCTTGCGCATTCTCGACCTGGTGCGCGAGCGCGGGGTGGCGCTGCAGCTTGAAATCATCCCCGGGATCAGCAGTGTCCAGGCCTTGGCCGCGCGGCACCGGATCGCGCTGAACCGCATTGGCGAACCCCTGATCGTACTGCCAGCGCGGCGCCTGGCCGAGCAGGCGGTGATCGACAACGTCGTGGTGATGCTCGATGGACAGTGCGCGTTCACCGCGCTGGACGACCCGGGCCTGACGATCTATTGGGGGGCTTATCTGGGAACGGCAGACGAGATCCTGGTGGCGGGCAAGCTGGTGGAGGTCAAGACACAGATCGTGCAAGTGCGCGAAGACGCGCGGCGGCGCAAGGGCTGGATCATGGATACCTACCTGTTGCGCCGTGAAGGGTGAGGCCCGGGTCAGGGCGTCCCGAGGATTTCCACGACCTTGTCGCGCAGTTGGTCGATGCTGAATGGCTTGCCGATCAGGTGCATGCCCTCGGGGACATTGACGTTCTCGGCGTAGCCACTGGCGAACAGCACCGGTAGCAGCGGTCGGATTTCCCGGGCCTTGGCGGCCAGCGCTTCGCCGCGCATGTCAGGAAGGCCGACATCGGTCATCAGCAGCGACAGGGGTTGTGTGCCATCCTCGAGAATCCTCAAGGCTGTGGTGGCGTCCTGCGCCTCGATGGTGGTGTAGCCCAATTCGTCGAGCACGTCGACCATCAGCATACGAACGATGTCGTCGTCTTCGACTACCAGAAGGTGCATGGTTTGAATCCTGTCGCGTAAGGGAAATGTCTTTACTCTGTGCCTGTCGCACAGGCAGAAGTTCCGTCAGGATAGCGGCCCCTGCAATCGGATGGAACGATTGGCTGCGGATAGCTTCAAATACTGGCTAAATGCCCTGCCAGATCAGGCAAAGCTGGTTAGACTCGCACCAGGTGTGGGCGTGGCAGCGGCATACAACAATGACTGAATGTAGTGGCCACACACTGTTCAATGGACTTATTTCGCTCGGGCGTTATCAGATGATTCAAGCAGCCTCCATGGATCAACGCAGTTTTCGCAAGCTGCTGAGCCGTAACGTAGGCCTCCCGTTGGGTGTCGGCCTGCTGGGCGCCGTCGCCTTCGTTGCGGTGATCAACTATTTGCTCTCGGCCATGCAGTGGGTCGAGCACACCGATCGGGTGATTGGCAATGCCAACGAAACGGTCAAGCTGTCGATCGACATGGAAACCGGCATGCGCGGTTTCCTGATCACCGGCGACGAGCGCTTCCTCGACCCCTATGAGGTGGCCAAGCCGAGAATCTTCAGCAGTCTGGACAGCCTGCGTGGCATGGTCCTGGACAACCCACCGCAGGTCGATCGTATCGACCGCCTGGTGGCCCTTCAGCGCGCCTGGAACGAGTTCGGTAGCGAACTGATCAAGGTGCGCCGCGACCAGGGCGATTTTCGCGGGGTGATCGGCAGTGGTCGCGGCAAGCGCATCACCGACGAGATCCGCAAGGAGTTCGACGACTTCGTTGCCACCGAACAGCAACTGCGCATGACGCGCAACGAGAAGGTCAGCACGGTCACCGTCACCGCGATCAGCGCATTCGTGCTGTTCATCGTCGGCCTCAGTGCGCTGCTGGCCTACCTGGGGCGGCGTGACCTGTTGGCGCTGTCCGAAAGCTATGTCAGCAACCTGCAGGCCCAACAGCGCTCTGCCGAGCGTCTTGAACACCAGGCCTGGTTGCGCAACGGGCAGACCCAGTTGGCGCAGGAGGTCCTTGGGCAACTGACGCTGACCATGCTGGGCGACAACATCCTTCGTTTTTTTGCCAGCTATCTGGGTAGCGTGGTGGGTGCGCTGTATATCCGTGACAGCCATGGGCGCCTGGTGCGCGTGGCCAGCTATGGGCTCGATGCCGACCAGCAGGGGCGCGAGCAGGTGGTCGGCGAGCATGAGAGCCTGTTGGCCCAGGTGGTGCGCGAGCGACGCCAGCTGCGCCTGGACGACCTGCCCAAGGACTACTACCGCTTGAGTTCGGGGCTTGGCAGCGGCCTGCCGCGCAGTGCCCTGCTGGTCCCGGCGAGTGACAATGGCCAGGTCAATGGCGTGCTTGAGCTGGGTTTCCTGCGCCCATTGCAGGAGCGTGACGGCGAGCTGCTCGAGCGGATCGCCGACAACCTCGGCATCTCCATCGAGAGCGCACGCTATCGCCAGCGTCTGCAGGAAGTGCTTGCCGAGACCCAGCAGTTGAATGAAGAGCTGCAGGTCCAGCAAGAGGAACTCAAGACTGCCAACGAGGAACTCGAAGAGCAGTCGCGTGTACTCAAGGAGTCCCAGGCCCACCTGGAGACCCAGCAGGCCGAGCTCGAGCAGACCAACGAGCAACTGGCCGAGCGCACCGTCGCCCTGGACCGCAAGAACACCGAGCTCAATGCGGCGCAGGTGGAACTGCAGGCGCGTGCCGAGGACCTGCAGCGTTCCAGCAAGTACAAGTCCGAATTCCTCGCCAACATGTCCCACGAGCTGCGCACGCCGCTCAACAGTTCGCTGATCCTGGCCAAGCTGCTGGCCGAGAATGGCGAGGGCAACCTCAGCCAGGAACAGGTCAAGTTTGCCGAGTCGATCTATTCGGCTGGCAACGATCTGCTCAACCTGATCAACGATATTCTCGACATCGCCAAGGTCGAGGCGGGCAAGCTCGAAGTGCGTCCTGAGACCACCCAGGTGGTGCGCCTGGTCGAAGGACTGCGTGGCATGTTCCAGCCGCTGGCCGATGACAAGGGCCTGAGTTTCGAGGTGAAGCTGGAGTCGCAGGTGCCGGCGACCCTGTTCACCGACCGACAGCGTCTGGAGCAGATCCTCAAGAACCTGCTGTCCAACGCCATCAAGTTCACCGAGCGTGGTCAGGTAAGCCTGAACATCAGTCATCAGGTCGGCATGGGCATCGTCTTTGCCGTGCGTGACAGCGGCATCGGTATCGCCGCCGACCAGCAACAGGCAATCTTCGGTGCCTTCCATCAGGTCGACGGCACCAGCAACCGCCGCTATGGTGGTACCGGTCTGGGCCTGTCGATCTCACGCGACCTGGCGCACTTGCTCGGTGGCCAGATCAGCGTTGACAGCAGTCCCGGCCAGGGCAGCGTGTTCAGCTTGATCATTCCCGAGCGCTACGAATCGGTGGATGGACAGGAAGAGGCCCACAGCCTGCGCCCGACCCTCGATCAGTTGCCGCCGGCACCGCGCGCGCTGGCTGCACCTCAGCAGCCGCTGCCGATTCCCGCATTTGCCGACGATCGCGAGCAGGCGCCGTTCGCCAATCGCTGCATCCTGGTGATCGAGGACGAGCCGAATTTCGCCCGGATCCTCTACGACCTGGCCCATGAACTGGGCTACAACTGCCTGGTCGCCCATGGCGCCGACGAAGGCTTCGCCCTGGCGGCACAGTACGTGCCTGATGCGGTGCTGCTGGACATGCGTCTGCCCGACCATTCCGGGCTCACTGTGCTACAGCGCCTCAAGGAACAGGCCAACACCCGGCATATCCCCGTGCACATCATCTCGGTGGAAGACCGCGTCGAGGCCGCCATGCACATGGGCGCGGTGGGCTACGCGGTCAAGCCGGCCAGCCGCGAGGAGCTCAAGGAGGTGTTCAGCCGCCTGGAAGCCAAGCTGACGCAGAAGCTCAAGCACATCCTGTTGGTGGAGGACGACGACCTGCAGCGCGAGAGCATCGCCCGCCTGATCGGCGACGACGACATCGAGATCACCGCCGTGGCCATGGCCCAGGAGGCCCTGGAGCTGCTGCGCGAAAACATCTACGACTGCATGATCATCGATCTCAAGCTGCCCGACATGCTCGGCAACGAGCTGCTCAAGCGCATGACGGCCGAAGACATCCGCAGCTTCCCGCCAGTGATCGTCTACACCGGGCGGAACCTGACCCGCGAAGAAGAAGCCGACCTGCTCAAGTACTCGCGTTCGATCATCATCAAGGGCGCGCGCTCGCCGGAGCGCCTGCTCGACGAAGTGACGCTGTTCCTGCACAAGGTCGAGTCGCAACTGTCCCACGAGCGCCAGCGCATGCTCAAGACCGCGCGCAGCCGCGACAAGGTGTTCGAGGGGCGCAAGATCCTGCTGGTGGACGACGATGTGCGTAACATCTTCGCCCTGACCAGTGCCCTGGAGCACAAGGGCGCTATCGTCGAGATCGGGCGCAACGGCCGTGAAGCGCTGGAGCGCCTTGAACAGCACGATGATGTCGACCTGGTGCTGATGGACGTGATGATGCCGGAAATGGACGGCTATGAAGCGACCCGGCTGATCCGCCAGCAGCCCCGCTGGCGCAAGCTGCCGATCATCGCCGTGACGGCCAAGGCCATGAAGGATGACCAGCAGCGTTGCCTGCAGGCGGGTGCCAACGATTACCTGGCCAAGCCGATCGACCTCGACCGCCTGTTCTCCCTGATCCGCGTCTGGCTGCCGCAACTGGAGCGAATTTGACTAGCGAACGCAACACCGATATTGAGATCCGGCTGCTGATCGAGGCGATCTACCTCAAGTACAGCTACGACTTCCGTGACTACTCAGGCGCGTCGATCAAGCGCCGGATCCTCCATGCCCTGCGACAGTTCGACTGCCGTACCGTGACTGCGCTGCAGGAGCGGGTACTGCACGACCCGGGCATGTTCATGCAGTTGCTGCAATACCTGACGATCCCGGTCAGCGAGATGTTCCGCGACCCTGACCACTTCCTCGCCTTGCGCGAGGAGGTGGTGCCGCTGTTGCGCACCTGGCCCTCACTGAAAATCTGGATCGCCGGTTGCAGCACGGGAGAGGAGGTGTACTCCATGGCCATCCTGCTGCGCGAGGAAGGGTTGCTGGAGCGCACCATCATCTACGCCACCGACATCAACCCCAGCTCGCTGGAGAAGGCCAAGCAGGGCATCTACTCGATGCAAAGCCTGCGCGAGTACGAGGAGAACTACCGCAAGGCCGGAGGGCGGCGCGACTTCTCCGAGTACTACACTGCTGCCTACGGCAACGCCATCATGGACAGCAGCCTGCGTGACAACGTGACTTTCGCCGACCACAGCCTGGCCACCGACAGCGTGTTTTCCGAAACCCAGTTGGTGTCATGCCGCAATGTGCTGATCTACTTCAACAAAGACTTGCAGGACCGTGCCCTGGGGCTGTTCCACGAGTCGTTGTGCCATCGCGGCTTCCTGTTCCTGGGCAGCAAGGAATCGGTGGATTTTTCGGCCTATAGCGACCGCTTCGAGCCTTTGGTCAGGCCCGAGCGGATCTACCGCAAGACATGAACGGCGTGCGCGCAGTGGTCATCGGCGCCTCGGCCGGCGGCGTCGCGGCCTTGTTCGAGGTGCTTGGCGGCTTGCCAGAGGGCTTCGCCCAGCCTGTGCTGTGTGTGCTGCACCTGCCGGATGACCGCCACAGCCAACTGGCCGAGGTGCTGCATCGCCGGTTGCATCGCCCGGTGCGCGAGGCTCGTGACAAGGAACGGATCGAGGCCGGGCAGATCTATGTTGCAGCGCCCGGTTATCACCTGTCGGTGGAGCGCGACCTGAGCCTGTCGCTGAGCCAGGAGGCACCGGTACACTTTTCGCGCCCGGCGATCGACTTCCTTTTCGCCTCGGCTGCCGATGCCTATGGCGAAGGGCTGCTCGGCGTGCTGCTCACCGGTGCCAACGAAGACGGCGCCGAGGGCCTTGCCTGCATCAAGAAGTGCGGAGGCCGGACCGTGGTCCAGGACCCCCGCGACGCACAGGTTGCGCTGATGCCGGAGGCCGCACTGGCCCTGCATCGCCCCGACCATATTCTTTCTCTGAGCGGTATCGGGCAGTTGCTCGCCACCCTGGAACCCAGCGCATGCTAAGCCACATCATCGCCAAACTGCTGATCGTCGACGATCTGCCGGAAAACCTGCTGGCCCTCGATGCCCTGATCCAGGGTGAGGACCGTGAGGTGCACCGCGCCCAGTCGGCCGAGCAGGCCTTGTCGCTGCTGCTCGAGCACGAGTTCGCCCTGGCCATCCTCGATGTACAGATGCCGGGCATGAATGGTTTCGAGCTGGCCGAGCTGATGCGCGGCATGGAGAAGACCAAGAACATTCCGATCGTCTTCGTCAGCGCTGCTGGCCGCGAGATGAACTACGCCTTCAAGGGCTACGAGAGCGGCGCGGTGGACTTCCTGCACAAGCCGTTGGACACCCAGGCGGTCAAGAGCAAGGTGTCGGTGTTCGTCGACCTTTATCGCCAGCGCCAGGTGCTCGGGCGTCAGTTGGAAGCGCTCGAGCGCAGCCGGCAGGAGCAGGAGCAACTGCTTGCCCAGCTGCAGGTGGCACGCAGCGAGCTGGAGCGTGCGGTGCGCATGCGCGATGACTTCATGTCGATCGTTTCCCACGAAGTGCGCACGCCGCTCAACGGCCTGATCCTGGAGACCCAGCTGCGCAAGATGCATTTGTCGCGGGGCAACCTCGCGGCGTTCAGCGAAACCCACCTGCATGCGATGGTCGAGCGTGACGAACGGCAGATCAACAGCTTGATCCGGCTGATCGAGGACATGCTCGACGTGTCGCGCATCCGCACCGGCAAGCTGTCGATCCGCCCGCGGCTGTTCGACTTGTCGCAGTTGGTGCGCGGCCTGGTGGAGAACTTCTCGGCCCAGGCAACGGCGTTGGACACCCACATCGAGCTGCAACGCTGCGACGCGCTGCAGGGGGAGTGGGACGAGTTCCGTATCGAGCAGGTGCTGGCCAACTTGCTGTCCAATGCCTTGCGCTATGGCGAGCGACGCCCGGTCCAGGTGCGGGTGTTCGAGCAAACCGGCATGGCCTGTGTGCAGGTCCAGGATCACGGCATCGGCATCAGTGCCGCCAACCAGCAGCGGATCTTCCAGCAGTTCGAGCGGGTTGCGGCGCACCAGGCCAGTGGTGGATTGGGGCTTGGCTTGTATATTTCCGAGCAGATCGTGCAGGCCCACGGTGGACGAATCCAGGTCGAGAGCCAAGAGGGGCAGGGTGCGACGTTCAGCATCCTGCTGCCGCTGGCGACGGCCGATCAACAAAGTGACCAGGCGCAGGCAACCTCTGTGTGACCTGGTGGTCAGATGGCCAACTATTTGAAATTCAAGGCGTTGTCATGAGCGAAGATGCACAAGATGTGGTGCTGGTGGTCGAGGACGAACCGGTCATCCGGATGATCCTGCGCGACTACCTGGCGGGCGAGGGCTATCACGTGCTGGTGGCCGAGGATGGTGAGCAGGCGTTCGCGATTCTGGCGAGCAAGCCGCACCTGGACCTGATGGTCACGGACTTTCGCCTGCCAGGCGGGATTTCCGGGGTTGATATCGCCGAGCCTGCGGTCAAGCTGCGCCCGGACCTCAAGGTGATCTTCATCAGCGGCTATCCCGCGGAGATCCTCGAGTCTGGCAGCCCGATCGCGCGCAAGGCGCCGATCCTGGCCAAACCGTTCGACCTCGACACCCTGCATGAACAGATCCAGGCATTGCTCAGATAACGGGACTTACACCGCCTTGGTGCTGAGCAATCGCACACCCAGCCCGATGAACAGCGCACCGGTGGCGCGTTTGAACCAGGCTGCCAGGCGCGAGGCCTTCAGGCGCTGGCCGAAGCGGTAGGCGGTGAAGCAGTAGAACGAATGCACCAGCCCGACGATGGCCGCGATACTGATGAACATTGCTGCGAACTGGCCGAAGATCGGCCGGCCAGGTTCAAGGAATTGTGGCAGGAAGGCGCAGAAGAACACCAAGGTCTTGGGGTTGCTCGCCGACACCAGGAAGGCTTCGACACCGATCCGCCATTTCGCGCGTGGCGCTACCGGGGTGATCTCGCCTGCGGGCAGCTTGGGCTTGTCCCGTGACAGCAACTGACGCAGGCCCAGATAGATCAGATACCCCGCACCCACCAGCTTCAACGCCAGAAATGCCGCCGGCAGCGAGATCAACAACGCACCGACGCCCATCGCCACACCGCTGATCAGCAGCAACTGCGCACTGAGGTTGCCCAGCAGCGTCATGCCCATGCCGGACGGGCCGTAACGCAGAGCGTTGCGTACGGTCAGCAGGACGTTGGGGCCCGGGGTGAGCGAGGTGATCAGATAGGCCAGGGAAAACGTCAGCCAGAGATGCAATGCCATGGAACGCGTTCCTTCGCAGGGGAAAGCGCCAAGATGTCAGTAATCGGCGCCGGATGCCATGGCAATGGGTTTTACTTCACTGTCCGTACCTGACAGAAGGCGTCGCTACCAGAGCGCCACGGCGCCCGCTGCAATGACCCGCCCGAACACCTCGAGCGCCTTGTCCACATCAGCCTCGGTGCTGTAGCGCCCCAGGCTGATGCGTACGCTGCTGCGTGCCTGCTGCTCGCTCAGCCCCAGGGCCAGCAGCACGTGGGATGCAGCGTTACTGGCCGAGTTGCACGCCGAGGTCGTGGAAATGGCCAGTTCGCTCGCCAATGCCGCACTGCTGAAGCCCTTGGCCTCGATGCACAGGTTCAAGGTGTGTGGGATGCGCTGTTCGGCACAACCGTTGAGGCTCACACCCGGCAAGGCCAGCAGGCCGTCACGCAGGCGTTGCGACAGTGCCTTGATCCGCTCGTGCTCGCTTGCGGCCAGGGCGCCGACCAGGGCGAAGGCACTTCCCATGCCGACGATCTGATGCCCCGGCAGCGTTCCGGAGCGCAGCCCACCTTCATGGCCACCACCATGCATCTGCGCCTGCAGGCAGGAGCGCGCGCGGCTGCCGACGTACAGTGCGCCAATGCCCTTGGGGCCGTAGGCCTTGTGTGCGGAAAACGACATCAGGTCGACGGCTTGGCGCGCCAGGTCGATGCTGACCTTGCCCACGGCCTGGGCGGCATCCACATGTAACAGTGCGCCATGTGCGCGTACGCATTCGCCGATCCGGCTGAAGTCGGTGGTGGTGCCCAGCTCGTTGTTGACCGCCATCAGCGATACCAGGCGGGTGTCGGCACGCAGGGCGGCCTGGACGGCTTCGGGCTGTATCAGCCCCTGTGCATCCGGCGCCAGCCTTGTGACCGCCCAGCCCTGGCGCTCCAGTTCGGCGGCCGTGTCGAGCACGGCCTTGTGTTCCAGCTGGCTGGTGATCAAGTGACCGGGCTGGCCGGCGCCCTGGGCGATGCCCTTGAGGGCGAGGTTGTTCGACTCGGTGGCACCGGACGTCCATACCAGCGATTCGGGCGCCGCGCCGACCTGTTCGGCGACCTGGCAACGGGCCTGTTCCACCAACTCGCGGGCGGCCTGGCCGAAGGCGTGACCGCTGGACGCAGGATTGCCGAAATGCGCCTGGTGGCCCATGCAGGCCAGCATGCTTTCGATGACCCGGTCATCGACTGGGGTGGTGGCGGCGTAGTCGAGGTACAGCGGTGAGTTGTGCATAGGTGGGACCGTGCGAGCAGAGGCTGAAGAATGATGTGAGCATGCTAGGGGAGTCGCGAGGGAAGAAGTTTTTCTTGTTTTCGCCTTTCTCAGTGTTCCGTAGAAATATTTTTCTGCTTGAGGCCAGCCAGAAGAAAACTATTCTGGCTGGCCGTTGCATCAAAGCCTCCAGCACCCTTCGAAGCGTTCGCAAACGCCGTATTGCCGGTCAAGCTGCGCCATGGCCCGCAGGTGTTCGAGCTTCGCTTCAGCGGTGATCTGGCGGTAGACCCGCGCGTAGTAACGGCTCATGTCGCGCATGCGAACCTCGCGGCTATTGTAGCGGTTACCCAACTCCAGACCCGCCCAGATCTGCAACTGCTGGTCCTGCACGCTGTTGAGGTACTTGCGGTTATTGTCGCGGAATCTGGCCTGGGCGAGGGGCTTGACCTGGCCAAGGGCTTGCTCGAAATGCTGCAGATTGGCGCGGTACTGGTCCCAGTAGGCATCGGGCAGCGTGGCATTGCCCAAGGCCTTGCGACGTTCGGCGATCTGCTGATCGGCCGGAGGTTGCTGCAGGTTGCCGGCTTGCAGTATGTCGATCACTGCGCCGGACGAGGCCAGGCTGTCATTGATGAGGCTTTCGATCATCGCGCTGCGTTGCACGGAGGCAGGCAGCGGAGTGGGCGGTAGCGGGAACAGCGGCGAGGTGCCGCTACAGCTTGCCAAGGGCTCATCGTTCAGCGGGTAGGGGATGCGTACATCCTTGCCGTCGATGCGTTGCAGGCGGGTGAGTTGAAGCATGCAGTAACCGTCGCTGCGGTCGACGCTCACTTCGTACTCCGAACCGGCGGCGGGGGTGAAGGTGACCCCGATCGAGCAGGGCGCGCCACCGGTGCTCAAGGTGTTGGCAAACAGATAGAGTGGCTGGTCGGGCTCCAGGCGGATCTCCAGGTAGCCACGGGTGTCGGCGGTGGGTGGCACGCGCATGTCGGCGCGACGGCGAGTGTCTCTGGCCAGGAAGTTGTTGAGCAGGCCGGTGGTGCTGCCCTCGCATCGGGGACCCCGGTAGACATCCAGCGTCGAGTTGGAGGTGTTGGAGACGTAGCGCAGTTTTGCCGCGTCAGTGCGGCTGCTGTCCTGGTAGGTGCCGTTGAAGCTGCAGGCGCCGAGCAGTGCGCAAGCGGCAACCAGAGTGATGGAGCGTGCTGCGGTGGCGAGCATGATCGTCCTTGAGCGTTGGGTGAGGGCGGCGCAGATGCTAGAGGTGATGGCACCGTTCGTCCAGTGTGCCATCATCGTATGCACCGCCTTCGCTCAGTCGGCAGCGGCCTGCGCGGCAATCTCTCGCTCATCCTGCGCCACCACCTGCTGGCACAGTTCGATGATCTGCTCGCGCATCCAGCGGTTGGCCGGGTCCTGATCAGTGCTTTCATGCCAGTACAGGTGCGTTTCCAGTGGCGGGACTTCTACCGGCAGCGTCAGGTAGCGCAACTGATGGCGGCGTGCGAAACGCTCAGGGACGGTCATCACCATGTCGGTCTGCTGCAGCACCTGCGAGGCCATCAGGTAGTGCTGGGAGCGCAGCGCGATCTTGCGCTGCACGCCCATCTTGCCCAGTGCCAGATCGACGTAGCCCAGGCCGTTGCGACGGCTGGAAATATGGATATGGGTCATGCCCAGGTAGCTGTCGAGGGTCAGCTTGGCCTCGCCCAAGGGGTGGCCTTGGCGCAGGGCACAGACATAGCGGTCCTGCATCAGCTTGACGTGGCGCACCTGTGGATCGGTGTTCAGCGGGGCATCGACAGCGAAGTCCAGGCGACCTGCGGCCAGCTCCTTGGTAGTCTCGCGCCGCTTGCACAGGAAGCTCTCGATCACCACGCCCGGCGCCAGGCGGCGCAAACGCTGGAACAGCAGCGGCAAGACCACCGCTTCGGTGAGGTCGGTCATGCTGATGCGGAAGGTCTTGCTGGCCTGCTGCGGATTGAAGATCCGGCTTTCCTGCACCGAGGTACGCAGCAGGGCCAGGGCATTACGCACCGGGCCGATGATGTTCTGTGCCATCGGTGTCGGCACCATGCCTTGGGCGGTGCGCACGAACAGCGGGTCGTTGAAGGTTTCGCGCAGGCGTGACAGGGCATTGGATACGGCAGGCTGAGTGATGCCGACGATCTGCCCGGCACGGGTCAGGTTGGCTTCGGTGTAGATGGCGTCGAAGACGATGAACAGGTTGAGATCGACCTTGCTGAGGTTCATAAGGGCGCCACGTGTTGTTGATGTTATTCGCCGATCATATATCGGTTATGAATGTTAATACACGCCGAAAATAGACTAGGTGGATTGACCTGCACTGCTCTAGGCTCTGCTGCATGTTCTTCATTCCGCAAAGGTAGCCCAGATGGATTTCGCCTATACGCCCAAGGTCCAGGCTCTGCGCGAGCGCGTCACTGCGTTCATGGACACTTATGTCTATCCCGCCGAAGCGGTGTTCGAGCGCCAGGTTGCCGAGGGTGACCGCTGGCAGCCCACCGCGATCATGGAGGAGCTCAAGGCCAAGGCCCGGGCCGAAGGGCTGTGGAACCTGTTTCTGCCTGAGTCCGAGTACGGCGCGGGGCTGACCAACCTGGAGTACGCACCGCTGGCCGAGATCATGGGGCGCTCGCTCCTGGGGCCAGAGCCTTTCAACTGCTCGGCGCCGGATACCGGCAACATGGAAGTGCTGGTGCGCTATGGCAGCGAGGCGCAGAAGCAGCAGTGGCTGGAACCGCTGCTGCGTGGCGAGATCCGCTCGGCCTTTGCCATGACCGAACCTGATGTGGCTTCCTCCGATGCCACCAACATGGCTGCCACCGCCGTGCGTGATGGTGACGAGTGGGTGATCAACGGGCGCAAGTGGTGGACCTCCGGCGCCTGCGACCCGCGCTGCAAGGTGATGATCTTCATGGGGCTGTCCAACCCCGATGGCCCGCGCCACCAGCAGCATTCGATGGTGCTGGTGCCTACCGATGCGCCCGGGGTGAAGATCGTGCGCCCGCTGCCGGTGTTCGGTTACGACGACGCGCCCCATGGTCATGCCGAGGTGCTGTTCGATAACGTGCGCGTGCCTTACGAGAACGTCATCCTTGGCGAAGGGCGTGGTTTCGAGATTGCCCAGGGGCGCCTGGGGCCGGGACGTATCCACCATTGCATGCGTTCGATCGGCATGGCCGAACGTGCCCTGGAGCTGATGTGCAAGCGTGCGGTAAGCCGCACCGCGTTCGGTCGGCCGCTGGCCCGGCTGGGAGGCAACGTCGACAAGATCGCCGACTCGCGGATGGAAATCGATATGGCGCGCCTGCTGACCCTCAAGGCGGCGTACATGATGGACACCGCCGGCAACAAGGTGGCGCGTAGCGAGATTGCCCAGATCAAGGTGGTGGCGCCGAACGTCGCGCTCAGGGTGATCGACCGCGCTATCCAGATTCATGGTGGTGCCGGTGTCAGCGGCGACTTCCCGCTGGCCTACATGTATGCCATGCAGCGCACCCTGCGCCTGGCCGACGGGCCCGACGAAGTGCATCGGGCGGCGATCGGCAAGTACGAGATCGGCAAGTATGTGCCCAAGGAGATGCTGCGCAGCGGGCAGTAAGCCCGCTGGGCAGGTCCTTGCCGTCAAGGGCCGGTGTGGTTCGTGGTAGGGGCCTTGGATGATCCTGGCGCGGTGTCGCCAGCGGTCGCTTCGGCCTTGCTCGGGCTGTCCTGGGCCAGGGCAGGTTCTTGCCCTTCGCTGCCTCGGGTCTTGAACAGCGACAGCACCACGCCGCCCAGCAGCAACCCGAATGTCACGCCCAGCGACAGCAGCGCCGGCACCTTGCCCACCAACCCGTGGTAGAAGATCTTGCAACCGATGAAGATCAGCACCAACGCCAGGGCGTACTTGAGGTAGACGAAGCGGTGCATCAAGGCTGACAGGGCGAAGTACAGCGAGCGCAGGCCGAGGATGGCGAAGATGTTCGAGGTGTAGACGATGAACGGGTCCTGGGTGATGGCGAAGATCGCCGGCACGCTGTCGACGGCAAATACCAGGTCGGCCAGTTCGATCAGCACCAGGGCGAGGAAAAGTGGGGTGGCGTAACGTAACGCCTTGCTCTGGCCGGGTGGTGTGAGACGGACGAAGAAGTGCTTGCCGTGGATCTGGTCAGTGACCCGCATGTGCCTGCGCACGAAGCGCAGCACCGGGTTGTTGGCCAGGTCCGGATGGCTATCTTCCCTGGAAAGCGCCATCTTCACCCCGGTGAACAGCAGGAACGCACCGAACAGGTAGAGCACCCAGGCGAAGTTCTGTACCAGCGCGGCGCCCACGCCAATCATGATCGCACGCAGGACTACCACGCCGAGGATGCCCCAGAACAGCACGCGGTGCTGGTAACGGCGAGGGATGGCGAAGAAGCTGAAGATCATCGCCATGACGAACACGTTGTCCATCGACAGCGACTGCTCGACCAGGAAGCCCGTGTAGAACTCCAATGCCGACTGGGCGCCAAGCTCGTACCACACCCATACCCCGAACAGTACGCCCACGCTGAAGTAGCCCGAGTAAAGCAGCAGGCTTTCGCGCATTTCGATTTCGCGTTCCTGGCGGTGCAGCACGCCCAGGTCGAGGACCAGCAGGGCGATGACGATGGTGACGAATACCAGCCACAGCCAGGTGCTGGTGCCGAGCAGGGGTGTTGTGAGGAATGTCTGCAGAGCTGTCATGAGCCCCTCCTTGATTGTCGACGTTGCATGGCAACAGTGATTCCGACATGGCGGCGCAAACCGTCAGAGGGGCCCGGCATCACATGGGTGTAAGCCTAGTCCATGGAGTGCCGGGGCCAAGGGGGAGGGGTGTTACATTTCTTTGCCTGATCACGGTTTCCCGAGCGCGTCGCCGACTTTCTGCGCCACTGCAGGTGGCATCCAGGCTTTCCAGACCTGTGGATGCTCGCGCAGGAATACCTTGGCCGCCTCTCGCGGGTCCTGGCGTTTCTCGCTCATGATGGCCAGGGCCTGGTTGAGGGTGTCGATTGGCAAGTCGACCTTTTCGAACAAGGCCACCAGGTCCGGGTATTGGGTCTTGAAGGCCTTCGATACACCAATCGACAGTTTGGCGGGCAGCGAACTGCTGCCACGTGGGGCGGGGTTGGCCGGGTCGGTCAAGGTGGCCCAGGCCTGGGCGTCATAAGCGGGCTCTTCCAGGCGCACGAAATCGAAGCGGCCCATCAGCGGTGTCGGGCTCCAGTAATAGAACAGCACCGGTTGGCCACGGCGAACAGCCGAGCTGACTTCAGCGTCGAGGGCGGCGCCTGAGCCGGTGCGGAAATTGCTGTAGAGCCCATCGAGCCCGTAGGCCTTGAGCTTCTGGCTGTTGACGATCTCTGAAGTCCAGCCGCTTGGGCTGTTGAGGAAGCGACCCTTGGTCGGCGCCTCGGGATCTTTGAATACCTGCGCATAGCGCTTGAGGTCGGCGACGCTCTTGAGTTCTGGCGCCAGCGGCTTCAGGTTGCGCGCCGGGTCGCCCTCGATTACGTATGCCGGCACATACCAGCCTTCGACTGCGTTCTTCACGGTGTCGCCCAAGGCGAACACCTCGCCCTTTTTCTCGGCGTCGACCCAGGCCGGGCTGCGCCCGGCCCATTCTTCGGCGATCACTTGCAGGTCGTTTTTCGCCAGCGCGACTTCCATGCTGACGGTGCTGCCGGGGAGGGTATCGGTGGGGTAGCCGTAACCGTTCTCGACGATCAGGCGCAGGATTTCGGTGGTCAGGGCGCCGCTTTCCCAGCCAATGGCGCCGAACTGGATGGGTTTGGCTGACTCGGCGCGTGCGGCGCTGTCGGTACTGGCCAGGCCCAGCGCGAGCAGCAGGCCGGCCAGCAAGGTTGGAATTTTCTTCATGATGGCCTCGTCGATTGCCAATTCGTGGGGTCGGGCAAAGTGTAGACGACGAGGGCAGCGGCCTGGTTCGGCGGCTGGCGGCGATCCCTGCGCGATGCCAGGCTGGCATCGCGCAGGCGTGTTCAGACCCGGAACTGGTCCATCAGCCCCTGCTGCTGGTTGGCCAGGCTGTTCAGCGACTGGCTGACCCGCGCCGACTCATTGGCCTGACCTGACAGCGATTCGGTCACGTCGCGGATGGTGGCCACGTTACTGTTGATCTCTTCGGCCACCGCGCTCTGTTCCTCGGCGGCCGAGGCGATCTGCAGGTTCATGTCGCTGATCACGGTGACCGCCTGGCCGATGCGCTGCAGCGCGGTGACCGCTTGGCCGACCTGCTCCACGCCGCCCTGGGCCTGACGATGACTGCTGTCCATGGCGCCAACCACCTCACGGGTGCCGGCCTGCAGCGACTCGATCACCTGGCGGGTCTCTTCCACCGACTCCTGGGTACGCCGCGCGAGGTTGCGGACTTCGTCGGCGACCACTGCGAAACCACGCCCGGCTTCCCCGGCGCGCGCGGCCTCGATGGCCGCATTGAGAGCCAACAGGTTGGTCTGCTCGGCGATGGAGCGAATCACCTCCAGCACCGAACCAATCTTCTCGCTGTTTTGCGCCAGCCCCTCGACCTGGGCCATGGCGCTGCTCATGTCGGCGGCCAGCGCATCGATGCTGTCAGTGGTCCGATCGATCACGGCCAGGCCTTCGCGGGTGGCCTGGTCGGCCTCGCGCGCGGCTTGCGCTGCCTGGGCCGCGCTGCGGGCGACGTCCTGGGCGGTGGCGCTCATTTCGTGGGAGGCGGTCGCGACCTGGTCGACCTGGCGGTACTGCTGCTCCATGCCCGCACTGGTTTCGCTGGCGATGGCAGCAGACTGGTCGGCCGTGCCGCGTGCTGCCTGCACTGAGCGTTTGACCTCGGCGATGGTGGGTTGCAGTTTGTCGAGGAAGCGGTTGAACCAGCCGGCCAGCTCACCCAGTTCGTCGCGCTTGTCGTAGTTCAGGCGACGGGTCAGGTCACCTTCGCCGCTGGCGATATCCTTGAGCATCGCTGCCACGCCGAGGATCGGCCGGGTTACCCCGCGCGCCATCAGCCACACCGCCAGCAGGCCGGCGATCGCCGCAGCCAGGCCCAGGCCCAGCTCGAGCAGGGTGCCGCTGGTGTTGAGCACGTCGAGTTCGCGCTTTAGCGCGTCGGCAGGGCCGGTCAGGGCGCTTTCCGGTACGTCGAGCAGCACACCCCAAGGCTTGCCGCCGGGAATCGGTGCGAACGCGGCCAGTACCTTGAGGCGTTGCTGGTCGTGAAGTACCTGCAGCTTGCCGGCGGTCAGCTTGCGCACCAGCTCGGCGCCCTGGCGGGTATCGACCTGGTCGAAGCGCTCGGCCAGCTTGCCGGCGTCCGGGCTGTAGCCGGCCAGCAGGCCCGCGGGGCTGAGGATGCCGACCTTGGTGCGACCTTCGTAGAGGCTGCGGCTGGCGTCTTCGCTCAGGGCCTGCAAGCTGTTCAGGTTGGTGTCGATGGACAGGGTACCGATCACCTTGCCGTCCACCATCAGCGGGAAGACGATGCTGGTCATCAGCACTTGCTGGCCAGCGATCTCATAGAAGTAGGGCTCGATCACGCAGACCTTGCCGGTGCTGCGCGGGCAGGCCCACCAGGTATTGGCCGCCTCGCCGCTGGGGCCGATCTGGGTGTTGGCCATATCACGCTCGGGCAACGCCATGGCGGTCAGTTGGCCCGCGCGCGGCTGCGACCAGTACAGGGCGAAGCGCCCGGTTTCGTTGCTGCCAAGCTCCGCGAGGCCGCTGAACAGTTTGTCCTTGCCGTCCAGGGCGTTGGCTTCGAATACCAGCGAAAGGCCGAGCAGGTCGGGGTTGGCCTGCAGGGCGGCGCGGACTTGGGCGGTCATGTCCTGGCGCAGGTCGTGGGCGTCGATGAAGCGGTTTTCGGCCTGTTCGCGCAGGAACAGGACCTGACGGGCGAAGCCGGCACCGTACTGGTAGGCGTCCATGAACTGACGGCGAATGCTCAGGGCCTGGACCTCGCCTTGAGATTCGATACGGGCCTGGGCGGATTCGGTGAGCATCTGCGAGCTGCTGGCTTTGACCAGATCCGAGCTGTGGTCCATGCGATACAACGAGAGGCCGACGAGCAATGTGACGATGCTGGCCAGGCACAACCCGGCGAGCAGGGTGATCTTCCATTGGATGGAAAGTTGACGCAACGGCATGGTGTACATCCCTTGTAATAGTAGAGCTGGGGCTGACGACTGTTTCGGCGGGACCGGGCTTTTCTTTATATGAACGTTCAATAAAGATAAAAACGCCTATACAAACGCCATCCCTCGGCAGTTTTGACATCCTCCTCCCAGTGCTTCAGAGTGTGCGCCCTCCATAACAACACCCATGGTCCGGCCGCTGCCCAGCGCAGCTTGTCGCCGGAGCGCCCGCTTTTTGTCTGTCGTAATGAGGTATTGCACACCATGAATGCAGTGATCGCCGCGGTCGGTATCATGCTGGTACTGAGCTTGTCCCGCGTGCATGTGGTCATCGCCCTGATCGTTGGCGCCCTGACCGGGGGCCTGGTCGGTGGCCTGGGGATCGAGGGCACGCTCGCGGCCTTCAATGGCGGCCTGGGCGGCGGCGCGACGGTGGCGTTGTCGTACGCGTTGCTCGGCGCCTTCGCCGTGGCCATCGCCAAATCGGGCCTGGCTCACGCCCTGGCTGACCGCGCCCTGGCGATGATCGACCGCCAGGGGCAGGCACAGAGCGGTAAGCTCAAGTGGCTGTTGATCGGCCTGATGCTGGTGGTTGCGGTGTCGTCGCAGAACGTTCTGCCGATTCACATCGCCTTCATCCCGCTGTTGGTGCCGCCGCTCTTGTACGTGCTGACACGCCTGCGCATCGACCGGCGCCTGATCGCCTGCGTGATCACCTTCGGCCTGATTACCCCGTACATCTTCCTGCCCGTGGGTTTTGGCAACATCTTCCTCAACCAGATCCTGCTGGCCAACGTCAGCCGCGCGGGCGTGGACATCAGCGGCGTCAACGTCACCCACGCGATGGCCATCCCGGCGGCGGGCATGCTCGTTGGCCTGCTGGTGGCGGTGTTCATCAGCTATCGGCGCAAGCGTGACTACGACCTGGCGCGCATCGAAGAGGTCGAGCAGGTCAGTGTGCAGTACAACCCACTGACGTTGCTGGTGGCCGGCGCAGCCATCGCTGCGGCGTTCATCATCCAGTTGTGGCTGGATTCGATGATCATCGGTGCGATGGTCGGTTTCCTGATCTTCTCGCTGTCGGGCATCGTGCGCTGGCGCGAGACCGACGATCTGTTCACCGAGGGCATGAAAATGATGGCCATGATCGGCTTCATCATGATCGCGGCCTCGGGCTTTGCCGAGGTGATGAAGGCCACCGGCGAGGTGAAGAGCCTGGTCGAGACCTCGGCGCAGTGGATCGACCACAGCAAGGGTATCGGTGCCTTGCTGATGCTGCTGGTGGGGTTGCTGGTGACCATGGGCATCGGCTCGTCCTTCTCCACCGTGCCGATTCTTGCCGCGATCTTCGTGCCGCTGTGTGTGCAGTTGGGCTTCGACCCGCTGGCCACGGTGTGCATCGTCGGCACGGCCGGTGCGTTGGGCGACGCTGGCTCGCCTGCCTCGGACTCGACCTTGGGGCCGACCTCGGGCCTGAACGTCGATGGCCAGCATCACCATATCTGGGACACGGTGGTGCCGACCTTCATTCATTACAACCTGCCGCTGCTGGCGTTTGGCTGGGTAGCGGCGATGGTGCTTTAGGCCCGATCGGATCGATTGTCGCTAACCGGTAGGGCTGGCATCATGCCCGAAGCGTGAATCAATCGCTTCGGGAGCACCTCCAATGAACACACCTCGTGCCGAATCGCCGCTGCCGGAAGACCTGCGCGTCTTCCTCACGGTGATCCGCAAGTCAGGTTTTGCAGCGGCAGCGGACGAACTGGGCTTGTCACCAGCCTATGTCAGCAAGCGCATCCGCTTGCTGGAGGTGGCGCTGGGCACGCGGCTGCTGCACCGTAACGCCCGCAGCATTGCCCTCACCGACGCCGGAGAGCGTGCCCAGCGCTGGGCCATCCGCATTCTCGGTGACATGGACGACTTCGTCGGCGAGATGAAACAGGTGCGCCAGGAGCCGCGCGGCGTGCTGCACCTGTGCAGCAGCTTCGGCTTCGGCCGCAACCATGTCGCACCTGCTGTGGCGCAGTTGTCGGCGGCGTATCCGGCCCTGGAGATTCGCCTGGACGTGTTCGACCGTGTGGTGGATATCGTCGCCGAAGGCTTCGACCTTGAAATCCGTATCGGCGACGACCTGCCGGCGCAGCACATCGGGCGCAAGCTTGCGAGCAATCAGCGCGTGCTGTGCGCCACGCCCGAATACCTTGCCCAGCGTGGTACGCCGCTGAATCTCAAGGATCTCGACAATCACGACTGCCTGGTGCTCAAGGAGCGCAACAACCCGTTCGGTGTGTGGCAATTGCAGCATGCCGGGCGTGAAGAAACGATGCGGGTCAGCGGGCCGCTGTCGTCGAACAATGGCGAGATCGTCCTGCAGTGGGCGCTGGGCGGGCGGGGCATCCTGCTGCGTTCGTACTGGGATGTACGGCCGCTGCTGGAGAGCGGTCGGCTGGTGCAGGTGCTGCATGATTACACCCAGAGCGCCAACGTCTGGGCGGTGTACCCGACGCGCCTGGCGGACTCGGCGAAACTGCGCGTGTGCGTGGAGTTTCTCGAGCGGCACTTCAGGGTGTTGCTGGGTTGAAGCCAGGGGCCACGCCGTGGCCCCTGTTGCGTTCAGTTGAACAGGCCCAGCAGCAGGGTTGCGCCGATCACCGTCGCGGCGCCGCCCAGGCGCGTGGAGATCTGCGCGAAAGGCATCAGCCCCATGCGGTTGCATGCCGAAAGAATCGCCACATCGCCAGTGCCGCCCAACCCACTGTGGCAGCAGGTGACGATGGCCGACTCGACCGGATACATCTTCAGCAGATTGCCGATCAGGAATCCTGCCAGGGTCATGGCCAACACCACCGAGGCACAGACCAGTACATAGCCGATGGAGAACACGCCCATCACGCTTTCCAGGGGTACATAGAGCATGCCCAGGCCGATCATCACCGGCCAGATGAAGGCTGTCGACACTAGCTTGTAGAACTGCTTGCTGCCTTTTTCCAGGTGCGTGGGCAGTACGCGCAGGTATTTGAACAGGACCGCGACCACGATCATCATCACCGGCCCCGGGATGTGCACCAGCTTCTCCAGCAGGCCGCCGAGGACGAAGAAGGTACAGATCAGCAGCACACCAGCACCCATGTAGCGGAAGTCGATGGCCTCGTCGTCGGCCTGCTCCTTGAACTTGTCGTTTTCTTCGCGAGCGCGGATCAGCATGCCGTCACCGCTGAGCTGCGGGCGCTTGCCGGCCAGGCGCGCGAGGGCGCCGGCGCAGATGATCGCGACGATGTTGCCCACCACGGCTGCTGGCACCAGTTGCGCCACGTACTGCTCGGGGCTGCCGCCGAGAATGTGTGCATAGGCCAGCGACAAGGGCAGGATGCCTTCGCCGATGCCGCCGCCGATGATCGGCACGATGATGTAGAAGAAGGTGTGGTGGACCGAATAGCCGAACAGCACGCCCACCAGTATTCCCGCCGCGATCGCCGCCAGGGTGCCGGCCACCAGCGGCACGAACATGCGCATCATGCCCTGGACCAGGATGAAGCGGTTCATGCCCAGGATGCTGCCCACCACCAGGCTTGCGATGACGAAATAAAGGAAGTTGGCATCCTTCATCAGCATCTTCGTCGCATCCAGCGTGGCACTGCCGAAGAAGCCATGGAACACCAGCACCGAGGGCAACAGCAGGCAGAGGATCGCACCGCCACCAATTTCCTTGAGCAGTGGCAGGCGCTGGCCGAGCTGGCCGAAGAACACGCCCATGGTCATGATCACCGCCAGGCCACCGATCATGGTCTTGGGCAGGTAACCGAAGTGTGCCGAGCAGAACACGATCAGGGCGATGCCGATGAAACAGGGCAGGGGGATCACACCGATCGGGTAGGTGAGCAGCGCGTTGAGCCGGCGCTGGACGGGCGTGTGTTCGGCGCTGGGCGCCAGGGTCTTGTTCATGTGCATGTCCTCTATTTGTTGTTGTACGAGGAGCCGTGAAGCGCCGCCCGTGTCCGGGCGGGCTTGTGTCGTCCCTGGCGGCTCAGGCCAGCCACGGATTAGCCTGCAGATGCCGTGCTTCGAAGGCGCGGATCTGTTCGGTACGTTGCAGCGTGCTGCCGATGGCATCGAGCCCCAGCAGCAACGCCTGCTTGCGCAACTGATCGATCTCAAAGTCGATGCTGCGACCGTCGTGCAGCGCAATCCGTTGTTGCTCCAGGTCGATGCTCAGTTCAGCGCTGCCGGGCTCGCTGACCCATTGCCCGATCTCTTTGACTTGGGCCTCCTCGAGCTGGATCAGCAGTACGCCGTTGCGCTGGCAGTTGTCGAAGAAAATCCCGGCAAAGCTGCTGCCGATCAACGCGCGGATCCCCAGTTGCTTGAGGCCCCATACCGCGTGTTCGCGGCTCGAGCCGCAGCCGAAGTTGGGGCCGACCACCAGAAAGCGCGCGTCCTGCCAGGGTGCCTGGTTGAGCACGAACTCAGGGTTCGGCGCGCCGCCCGCGGCAAAGCGCAGGTCGAAGAACACCCCACGGTCCAAGCCATTGCGATCGATGCCCTTGAGAAACTGCTTGGGCATGATCACGTCGGTGTCGACGTTGGCGGCCAGGAATGGGGCGGCGATACCCGTTTCGGTGAGGAAGGGTTGCATGGCTCAGGCCTCCAGGGGAAAAGTGCGGACATCGATCAGGTGGCCGCTGACGGCTGCGGCGGCGACCATCGCTGGGCTCATCAGGTGCGTACGTGCACCGGCGCCCTGGCGGCCCTCGAAGTTGCGGTTGGTGCTCGACGCGCAGCGGTCACCGGGGCTGAGTACGTCGTCATTCATTGCCAGGCACATGGAGCAGCCCGACTGCCGCCATTCGAAACCGGCATCGACGAACAGCTGCGCCAGGCCCTCGCGCTCGGCCTGTTCACGCACCTGGGTGGAGCCGGGCACGATCATTGCGCGCACCCCTGCCGCGACCTGGCGTCCGCGCACCACGCGGGCGGCATCGCGCAGATCTTCGATGCGGGCGTTGGTGCACGAGCCGATGAAGGCATGGCTGATGGGGATCTGGTCGAGCTGCATGCCGGGTGTCAGGTCCATGTAGCGCAAGGCGCGTTGCAGGTCCTGGCGGCGGATCAGGTCAGGTTCGTGCAGCGGGTCAGGCACCTGCTGGTCGATAGGGGCGGCCTGGTCGGGGCTGGTGCCCCAGGTCACCATGGGCGCCAGCTCGCCGACATCGAGGGCAACCTCAAGATCGAACTGCGCGCCCGGGTCGCTGAACAGCGTGTCGCGCCAGCGCTGCACTGCCTGCTCCCAGAGTTCGCCCTTGGGCGCGCGGGGCTTGTCGGCAAGGTAGTCGTAAACCTTCTGGTCGGGCGCCATGAAGGCACCTCGGGCACCGGCCTCCACGGCCATGTTGCAGATGGTCATGCGCGCCTCGACGCTCAGGGCGCTGATGGTCGGGCCGGTGAACTCGATGGCATAGCCGGTCGCACCGGAGGCACCGATGCGGCGGATCAGTTGCATGATGATGTCTTTGGAGACCAGGCCTGCACCCAGTTCGCCGGTCACCGTGACGCGCAGAGTCTTCAGGCGCTTGTAGACCAGGGTCTGGGTGGCCAGCAGGTGCTCGATCTCCGAGGTGCCGATGCCGAAACCGAAGGCGCCCAGCGCGCCGTAGGTGGTGGTGTGGCTGTCGCCGGCAGCGACCACCATGCCGGGCAGGATGAAACCTTGCTCGGGCGCCACCACGTGCTCGATGCCTTGGCGCTTGTCCAGCACATCGAACAGTTCGATGCCGAAGTCGCGGCAGTTCTGCTCGAAGTAGGAGACCTGCAGTGCGCCGCCAGCGTCAGGCATGGTGGCGATGCGCTCGGGGGCGGTGGGGTTGACGTGGTCGACCACCGCCAGCGTACAGGCCGGGCGCCAGACCTGCCGCCCGGCTTCGCGCAGGCCGCTGAAGGCCTGGGGGCTGGTGTATTCGTTGGCGACCTGGCGGTCGATGTACAGCAGCACATGGCCCTGGTCGTCCAGGGTGCAGACGGTGTGGGCGTCGAGGTGCTTGTCGTAGAGGGTTCTGGGGCGATGCATGGCTGTCACTCGCGATCGAATGGTCATGGGCGTAGGCGTCACGGTAAGCGCCTGGGTCCAGCTTATTCCGTTCGGATCGTGGAACAACGCAGCCAACGTAATGCTGTGCTGCACGAATCGTGCAGCATGCCGGGCGAGCATCCTGGCTGGTATGCTCTGCAGCGAACCCACCTGAAGAGACCACCATGGCAAGGCCGCGAAAACAGGACAGCAGCGACAGCGACGTCAAGGCACAGATCATCGATGCCGCATTGCGGGTGATCCAGCGCGACGGTTCGGTGTGCGCCACCTACCGGCGCATCGCCAGCGAGGCCGGGGTTTCGCCAGGGACCATGACCTACCACTTCAGCACCATCCAGGAGATCGTCGCGGCAGCCTTCGTCAAGATGACCAACCGCATCGCCGATCAGTACTTCACCCGCCTGGGCGATGCGCGTGATGCCGAGCATGCCCGCGAACTGCTGGCCGACCTGATCTGTGGCGAGCTGTGGAAAGCTTCCGGGCAGATGCTGCTGATCTTCGAACTCTATGCCTTCGTCTCGCGCCACCCCGACTACACCTACATCATGGATGACTGGATGGCCCGCTCGCGGGCGGCGCTGCAGGTGCATTTCGACGAGAAGACCGCGCGGGCGCTGGATGCGCTGATCGAAGGCTTCACCATTCACAATGCGCTGAGCCGCACGGTGGTAAGCCGGGACGACATCCTGGCATTGATCCGTGCGGTGTCATGAGCCTGACGCCGGTGCGCACGGCCAGGGCTGCAAAAAAAGCCCCGCGGACCAAGGTCGGCGGGGCAAAGAGTTGGGGGAGGGACCAACCAAAGGAGTCGTTGCAACGGATCGCGTGAGGGTTACTTCACGCTGGCCACGGTGTCTGGCTGCCAGCCGCCACCCAAGGCCTTGTAGATCGAGACGATGCCGCGATACAGCTCGACTTCGCCCTGGGCCTGGGCATCTTCGGCGGCAAGCTTTTCGCGCTCGGCATCGAGCAACACCAGGTAATCCACCGTGCCTTCGCGGTAGCGCACCGAGGCCAGTTCTGCCGCCTTGCCGCTGGCATCGCTCTGGCGGATCAGCGACAGCAGGCGCTGCTGGCGCTTGCCGTAATCGCTGAACGCATTGGAGGACTCTTCCAGTGCCAGCAGTACCTGTTGCTCATAGGTCGCCAGCGCGCCTTCGGCGTCGGCCTTGGCGCCGCGCAAGCGGGCACGCACGCTGCCCAGGTCGAAGGCGGCCCAGCTGATGGTCGGGCCCAGTGCCCAGGCATTGGCAGCGGACGAACCGATCTGCGAGCCACGCCCAGCGGTGAAGCCCAGGAAGCCGCTCAGGCTGACCCGTGGGAACAGGTCGGCGGTGGCGACGCCCACATTGGCGGTGGCGGCGGCGAGTTGACGCTCGGCGCTGCGGATGTCCGGACGGCGGCGCAGCAGTTCACCCGGATCACCCACCGGCAGCGCCTTGGCGATTGCAGGCAGTTGCTTGGGCGACAGGTCCACGCTCAGTGCGTCCGGGCGCTCACCCAGCAGGGTGGCGATACGGTTGCGTGCCCGCACCTGCTCGGCCTGCAGTTGCGGCACGGTGGCCTCGACTGCCGCCAGGCGGGCATCGGCACGCACCACATCCAGCTCGTTGCCGACCCCGGTGTCGCGCAGGGTCACGGTGATGCTGCGCGAGTCTTGCTGGGTCTTGAGGTTGGCCAGGGCGATCTTTTCGCGCAACTGAGCGCCACGCAGCTGGCCGTAGGCATCCACCAGCTCGGCGATCAGGCTGACCTGCAGTTGTTGCAGGTCGGCTTCGGCGGCGTCTTCCTGAGCCTTGCTGGCCTCGATCTGACGCTGGATGCGGCCGAACAGATCGACCTCCCAGGCCATGTCCAGGCCCAGGTCGTAGCGCTCGGTGTTGACTCGGCGATCGGTCTGGCCGGGTACCTGGCCCTTGCCGATGTCGCTGCTGGCGCGGCTGGTGACCACCGGCAGGTCGTCGTTGGAGACGTCCTCGCGGATCGAGCGCGCGGCCTTGAGGCGGGCGAAGGCCACGCGCAGGTCACGGTTGCCCTGCAGCGATGCCTGCACCAGCTGGTTCAGGGTCGGGTCGTCGAACTGCTTCCACCAGCTGCTTTCGAAGCGGCTGCGGTCCAGGGCCTTGGCCGGCGTTTCGGTATCGAAACGCGCAGGCTGGGTGTCTGGGGTCTTGTAGTCCGGGCCCACCGCGCAGGCCGCCAGGGCCAGCGCCAGAAGGCTAGGAGTCAGGGGTTTGAGCAGGTTCATGCATGATTCTCCAGCGCTTGCACTCGCTCGGCCTTGCGGGCCTGGCGACGTTCGACGTGACGGCGGATCAGGTTGAAGAACACCGGCGTCAGGAACAGGCCGAACACGGTCACCCCGATCATCCCCGAGAACACCGCCACGCCCATGGCATGACGCATCTCGGCACCGGCACCGGAGGAGAACACCAGCGGCACCACACCCATGATGAAGGCGATCGAGGTCATCAGGATCGGACGCAGACGCAGGCGGCAGGCTTCCAGCACGGCGGCCAGTGGGTCCAGGCCCTCGGCCTGCTTGTCCTTGGCGAACTCGACGATGAGGATCGCGTTCTTGCACGCCAGGCCCACCAGTACGATCAGGCCGATCTGGGTGAAGATGTTGTTGTCACCCCCGGAAATGATCACGCCGGTGATGGCCGACAGCAGGGTCATCGGTACGATCAGGATCACCGCCAGTGGCAGGCTCCAGCTTTCGTACTGGGCAGCCAGCACCAGGAAGGCCAGCAGTACGCAGAGCGGGAACACGAACAGCGCGGTGTTGCCCGAGAGGATCTGCTGGTAGGTCAGGTCGGTCCACTCGTAGGTCATGCCGTTGGGCAGTTCTTCCTTCAGCAGTTTCTCGATCGCCGCCTCGGCCTGGCCGGAGCTGTAGCCTGGGGCTGCGGCACCGTTGATTTCGGCGGTGATGAAGCCGTTGTAGTGCATCACGCGGTCGGGACCGGAGGTGTCGCTGACCTTGAGGAAGGTCGCCAGCGGGATCATCTCGCCCAGGTTGTTGCGCACCTTCAACTGGCCAATCTGCTCGGCGTCGAGACGGAACTGCTGTTCAGCCTGGACGTTGACCTGGTAGGTCCGGCCAAAGCGGTTGAAGTCGTTGGTGTACAGCGAGCCCAGGTAGACCTGCAGGGTGTCGAAGATGTCGGTGATCGCCACGCCATGGGTCTTGGCCTTTTCCCGGTCGATGGCAGCATCGACCTGCGGCACGTTGACCTGGTAGCTGGTGAACAACCCGGCGAGCTCAGGCACGCTGCGGCTCTTGGCGATGACGTTCTGGGTTTCCTTGTACAGCGCCTCGTAGCCCAGGTTGCCGCGGTCCTCGATCTGCAGGCGGAAGCCGCCAATGGTGCCCAGGCCCTGTACCGGCGGCGGTGGGAAGATCGCGATGTAGGCGTCCTGGATATCGGCGAACTGCGCGTTCAGCGCTGCGGCGATGGCTTGTGCCGACTGGCTCGGGTCCTTGCGCTCATCGAACGGCTTGAGCGGGGTGAACACGATGCCGCTGTTGGGGCTGTTGGTGAAGCCGTTGATCGACAGGCCCGGGAAGGCCACCGAGTCGGCAACGCCTGGTTGCTTGAGGGCGATTTCGCTCATGCGCTTGATCACTGCCTCCGTGCGGTCGAGGCTGGCGGCGTCAGGCAACTGGGCGAAGGCCACCAGGTATTGCTTGTCCTGCGCCGGGACGAAGCCGGTCGGCGTGGACGAGAAGCCCAGGTAGGTCAGGCCCATCAGGCCGGCATACACGAACAGGGCGATGCCGCTGGAACGAATGACCCGGCGTACGCCACCGACGTAGCTGTTGCTGGCACGGTCGAAGAAGCGGTTGAACGGCGCGAACAGCCAGCTGCCCAGCAGTTTTTCCAGGAACCGCGAGAAACGGTCCTTGGGCGCGTGGTGGTCCTTGAGCAGCACCGCGGCCAGGGCCGGCGACAGGGTCAGCGAGTTGAACGCCGAGATCACGGTCGAGATGGCGATGGTCAGGGCGAACTGCTTGTAGAACTGCCCGGTAAGGCCGGAAATGAATGCCGCCGGTACGAACACCGCGCACAGTACCAGGGCGGTGGCGATGATCGGGCCGGTCACCTCGCTCATGGCTTTTTGCGTGGCCTCCATGGGCTGCAGGCCCAGGCCGATGTTGCGCTCGACGTTTTCCACCACGACGATGGCGTCGTCCACCACGATCCCGATCGCCAGGACCAGGCCGAATAGTGACAAGGCGTTGAGCGAGAAGCCGAACAGATGCATCACCGCGAAGGTACCGATCAGCGAGACCGGTACGGCCATCAGCGGGATGATCGAGGCGCGCCAGGTCTGCAGGAACAGGATCACGACCAGCACGACCAGCACCAGGGCTTCGAACAGGGTGTGCACCACCGCTTCGATCGAGCCGCGGACGAACACGGTCGGGTCATAGACGATGCTGTAGTCCATCCCTTCCGGGAAGTCCTTCTTCAGCTCGGCCATCTTCGCCCGTACTTCGTCGGAGATCTCGATGGCGTTGGAGCCAGGGCGCTGGAAGATCGGGATCGCTACCGCCGGCTGGTTGTTCAGCAGCGAACGCAGGGCGTACTGGCTGGAGCCCAGCTCGACGCGTGCGATGTCTTTCAGGCGGGTGATCTCGCCGTCGGCGCCGGCGCGGATGATGATGTTCTCGAACTCTTCCTCACTGACCAGACGGCCCTGGGTGTTGATCGACAACTGGAAGCTGGTCGAGCCGGGGGCGGGCGGTGCGCCCAACTGACCGGCAGCGACCTGGCGGTTCTGTTCGCGGATCGCCGCGACCACGTCACTGGCAGTCAGGTTGCGCGAAGCGGTCTTGTTCGGGTCCAGCCACACACGCAGGGAGTAGTCGCCCATGCCGAACAGTTGCACGTCACCGACACCGCCCAGGCGCGCCAGCTCATCCTTGATGTTGAGGATGGCGTAGTTGGACAGGTAGAGCATGTCGTAGCGCTGGTCCGGCGAGGTCAGGTGCACGACCATGGTCAGGTCGGGCGAGGCCTTGTCGACGGTGATACCGATGCGCGTCACTTCCTCGGGCAGCTTGGGCTGGGTCCGGGTCACGCGGTTCTGTACCTGCACCTGCGCGTTGTCCAGGTCGGTGCCCAGGGCGAAGGTGATGGTCAGGGTCAGCTTGCCATCGGCGGTGGACTGCGAGGACATGTAGAGCATGTTCTCGACACCGGTAATGGCTTGTTCAAGCGGTGCGGCGACGGTTTCGCCGATCACCTTGGGGTTGGCGCCCGGGAAGTTGGCGCGCACGACCACGGTCGGTGGCACCACTTCAGGGTATTCGCTGATCGGCAACTGGAACAGCGAGATGCCACCGGCGATCAGCAGCACGAGCGAGAGCACGGCGGCGAAGATCGGGCGGGTGATGAAGAATTTCGAGAAGTTCATCGATGTTGTCCCTTAACCGCGCGGTGCCTGGGCACTGGCGACTTTCACATTCGAACCTGCCACCGCCGGTGCCGGATTGCTGGCTTCCAGCGCCTGGCGCTGACGGGCGAGGGTGGCGAGGGTTTCTTCACTGGCCATCGGGGTTTCCTCCGGGGTGACCGGCGAGCCTGGGCGCACACGCTGCAGGCCCTTGACCACGATGCGGTCGTCCTTGCTCAGGCCGCTGCGCACGATACGCAGGCCTTCGAGCTTCGGACCCAGTTCCACCGCGCGGTAGGCGGCCTTGTTGTCCTTGTCCATGACCAGCACGAACTTCTTGCCGAGGTCGGTGCCGACCGCTTCGTCATTGATCAGCACGGCGTCGTACTTGGCGCTGCCGACCAGCTTGAGGCGGGCGTAGAGACCTGGGGTGAACTGGCCATCGCGGTTGTCGAACACGGCGCGACCACGGATGGTGCCGGTGCGCGGGTTGACCTGGTTGTCGACGAAGTTCATCTGGCCCAGGTGCGGGTTGCCGGTCTCGTTGGTCAGGCCCAGGTACACCGGGGTGGTCTGGCCGCGCTGGCCCTGGCGGGCAAGCTGGGTGTACTTGAGGTACACGCGCTCGTCGGCGTCGAAGTAGGCGTAGACCTTGTCGGTGGAGACCACGCTGGTCAGCGGGGTGACGTCGGCGGTGACGATGTTGCCAGCGGTGAAGTCGGCACGGCTGACGCGGCCACTGATCGGCGAGGTGACGCGGGTGAAGCTCAGGTTCAGGCGGGCCAGGTCGAGCTGGGCCTGGATCGCATCCACCCCGGCGCGGGCCTCGGCGGCGGCGCTGGTGCGCGATTCGGCAAGCTCGGCGGAGATGGCGTTGCTGTCGCGCAGGCGCTCGCCACGACGGGCTTCGTTGGCGCTGCGGATGGCGGTGGCCTTGGCCTGTTGCAATTGGGCTTCGAGGCGACGGACTTCAGCCTGGAACGGGCGCGGGTCGATCTGGAACAGCAGGTCGCCTTTCTTGACCTGAGCGCCTTCGGTGAAGGCCACCAGGTCGATCTGGCCGGAGACGCGCGGGCGGACTTCCACGGTTTCCGGGGCTTCCAGGCGTCCGGTGAACTCATCCCATTCGTTGATCGGCTGCTCGATCACCTTGGCCACGCTCACCTTGGGGGCGGCGGGAGCCTGCATGGCGTCGGGGGTTTTACCGCAAGCGCTGATCACCGCCACTGCCAGGGCAGCGAGGGGATAGCGCAGGGCCTTGAATGAATATTCCATGGAGAACTCCGCCACTGTATTGATAGTGGGCGGATCATGAGTGTGTTGCGTTACAGGAACGAATCGAATGGCGCGAAGGTCATTATCACGCGGAATGATATGTCGAGCCTGTTTATCGATGGCGACACATGTGGCAGTGGGGGGCAGCGGCGTTGCGACGTGCTCGCGCCCCCCTCACCGCATGACTGAAATCAGTCCCCGAACCCCTCCAGCACGATCTTGCCCTTGGCCCGGCCACTTTCGATCAGCGCGTGGGCCCGGCGCAGGTTGGCGGCATTGATGGTGCCGAAATGCTCACCCAGCGTGGTCTTGAGCACACCATCGTCGATCAGTTTCGCCACCCGCTCCAGCAACTCGTGCTGCTTGATCATGTCGCTGGTCTGATAGAGCGAACGGGTGAACATCAGTTCCCAGTGCAGTGACAGCGATTTGCGCTTGAGCGGCACCACGTCAAGGCTGGCCGGATCGTCGATCAGCGCCAGCTTGCCCTGCGGGCGCAGCGCCGCGATCAGTTGCGCAAAGTGACTGTCGGTGTGGGTCAGGCTGATCACCAGGTCGACCTCGGGGTAGCCAATGGCGTTCAGTTGCTCGACCAGCGGCTGGCTGTGGTCGATCACATGGTGCGCGCCCAGCTCGCTCACCCACTGACGGGTTTCGGGGCGAGAGGCGGTGCCGATCACTGTGAGGCCGGTGAGCTGGCGTGCCAATTGAAGCAGGATCGAACCCACGCCACCGGCCGCGCCGATGATCAGCAAGCTCTGGCCTTGGCCTGCGTTTTCAACGACACCCAATCGGTCGAACAGCAATTCCCAGGCGGTGATCGAGGTGAGCGGCAATGCTGCGGCGCTGGCGTTGTCCAGGCTGCGGGGCTTGTGGCCGACGATGCGTTCGTCGACCAGGTGCAATTGGCTGTTGCTGCCGGGACGATCGATGGCTCCGGCGTAGTAGACCTGGTCACCGGGCTGGAACAGGGTGACTTCGGTGCCGATTTCGCGGACGGTCCCGACCGCATCCCAACCCAGCACCCGCGGGGCAGTACTGCCGGCGCCGGCGCGGATCTTGGTGTCGACCGGGTTGACTGAAATGGCCTGGACCTCGACCAGCAGGTCACGTGGGCCTGGAGTGGGGCGGGGCAGTTCGCTGTCGAACAGGGCTTGGGCGCTGTCGATGGGCAAACCGTGTTCGGTGAAGACGATGGCTTTCATGGGGGTTCCTTGGGTATCGATGGGCGATGGAGATACCTTAGCTAACGTGGTTTGGCTGAAAAACATCGTTATGGAAGTTAGACTTTCGGCTTTTCTTTGAAAGTGTGCGCTGACAGGGCAGCCCTCTCGCGGATTGTCCCGCGAGAGGGCTGCTGCTGTTGGCCGATCACGCCCCGCGTGGTGGGAAGTCCACTTCGGTCCGCGCCACATTGTTCAGGTAGTTGGTCAAGGTCAGTAGCGTTACCTGGGCAATCACATCGACGATCCGCGCATTGTCCAGCCCACCGGCGCGTACCTCGGCCAGCACACCGTCGGGCACCTGGCCGCGGTTCAGGGTCACTGCGCGGGCAAGCACGGCCACCGGGCTCAGGGTGCCGGCGCGTGCTGCCTGCATATCAGCCTCGCTCAGCCCCGACTTGCCGCCGAAGAAGCTGTGCGCAGCCACGCAGTACTCACAACCATTGACCTGGGATGCGGCCAGAGCCACGACCTCGCGTTCGGCCGGGGTCAGGCTGTTCTTGCCCATGGCCTGGGCCAGCGCCATGTAGCCGTTCAGTGCGGCCGGCGAATGGGCCATGGTGGCGAAGGCGTTGGGCAGGAAGCCCAGGCCCTTCTCCACGCCTTGCAGGGCAGGACGGGCGGCTTCAGGGGCTTGTTCGATGGTCAGGGCGGCAATGCGAGTCATGGTGAATCTCCTGTCTGAGTGGGAGCTTGTTGTTCAAGCTTGGGTACAGATTACCCAGCAGGAATTGCCTTTCGGGTTCAGATCGTCCAGCTTATGCGACTGATCGTCTAAATATGGATCTGCCATGGACCGCCTCGCCACGCTGCTCAACCATTTCGACTTCAACGCTTCGACGTTTCACCACGGTGGTTTCTGCGGCATATCGCGCTTCGATGGCGAGCAGCGCAGTGGTCATGTACATCTGCTGCGCGCAGGGCGCCTGCGTTTCAGAGGCCCGGCCGGTCAGGAGCAGGTGTTGGAAGAACCCAGCCTGATTTTGCTGGTACGTCCGCAGACCCACCAGCTGCTGGCCAGCGAGTCGGACAACGCCGAGCTGGTCTGCGCCACCTTGGATTTCACCGGCGGCCCGGACAATCCGCTGACCCGTGCATTGCCGGACGCGCTGGTCAGCCCGCTGAGCGCCCTGACCGGGTTGCAGGCCAGCAGCGACTGGCTGTTCACCGAGGCCTTCGGCGACGACTGCGGACGCGAACTGGTGCTCAACCGGTTGTTCGAACTGATGGTGATCCAGCTGTTACGACAGTTGCTCGGCGACGGCCAGATGGCTTCGGGCATGTTGGCTGGGCTGGCCGACAAGCGCCTGTCGCGGGCGCTGGTGGCGATGCATGACGCCCCTGCGCACAACTGGAGCGTGGAGGCGCTGGCATCATTGGCGGGGATGTCGCGGGCAAGCTTTGCCGCGCACTTTCGCGCGGTGGTGGGCAGCACCCCGGGGGACTACCTGGCGGATTGGCGCATCGGGCTTGCGCAGAAGCGTATCCGCGAGGGCAGGCCGCTGGCGCTGGTGGCGGATGAGGTGGGGTATCAGAGCCCCTCGGCGCTGGCCAGAGTGTTCAGGCGCAAGACCGGGGTGAGCCCTTCGCAATGGCGTGGAGAAGCCTGAGATCATGGGTATTCTTTTCGCGGGCAAGTCGCAGCTGTGAATCGCCGCTGCGACTTGCCCGCGAAAAGAACACCACAGTCATCAATGATCCGCGACAACCTCATCCTGCGACAGCAGCGCCTTGGCCAGCTCTTCATCACTGGCCTGTAACCCAGGATGGCTCTGGCGTACCTGCTCCAGCGCCGACTCCACATACGCCCCGCGAATCGCACCGCCGCTGGCCACGAACGCAGACAGCTCGTCGCGCGCCGGAATGATCCGTTTGTCATCCTTGAATGTGGAGTAGAGCGAAGCAGAAACCCCTGCCGAGGTGGCCACATCGCCCGCGTCGACACGGGCCAGGGCGGACCCTGCGGGAATGCACAGCAGCAGTGCCGGAACAAGCAGTGAATAACGCATGATCAGTCCTCCAGAAGCATCACAGCCCAAGGGATCTCGTGCATGCAATTAAGAGGTGCGGCCATTGGCCAGAGTTCCCCGAGCGAGCAATTGCCAGACGAGCGACCGCATATCGGCCGCCCGACTTCATCAGCAATTGCGGCTTACACTATCAGCATTCTTGATACTGTCAGCGCACCTGCTGTTTTGCTGAAGTTGTGACCGTAGACTTATTCGTAACCGGCCCTCCGCGCCGGCTCACAACTACAAGAAGCAAGTGGAGACACGAATGAGTAGCCAAGTTTCGTTCGAAGACCTCCCACTCAGCCGTTTTCATATCAAGACGGTGTTCAGTGGTACAGGCGGTCAATTCAGTGACGGATTCGTGCTAGGGATTATCGGCATCGCGGTCAGCATGGCAGCGGGGCCGTTGCAATTGAATGCGCTATGGATGGGTTTGCTCGGCGCGGCGTCACTGGCCGGTCTGTTTCTCGGCAGTTTGTTTGCAGGGCCCTTGGCCGATAAGTTCGGCAGGCGCCGTATCTTTGCCTGGGACATGTTGCTGTTCGCGGTTATTTCAGCTTCGCAGTTCTTCGTTACTTCACCCGAGCAACTTCTGGCCCTGCGCCTGCTGCTCGGGCTGGTGCTGGGGTTCGACTATGTGGTGAGCAAGTCGCTGGTCACCGAGTTCGCCCCACGCCGTTATCGCGGGCGTTTACTGAGTGTACTGGCCGCCGCCTGGGCCGCAGGTTACGTCGCCGCGTACCTGGTGGGCTTCGCCATCCGTGATATCGGCCCGGACGCCTGGCGCCTGATGCTGGCCTTGAGCGGTGTGCCGGCCTTGTTGATCCTGCCGTTGCGCCTGGGTGTGCCGGAATCGCCGATCTGGCTGATGGCGCGCGGTCGCAGTGCCGAGGCGCTGGCCATCGTCCAGGCCAAGTTCGGTGCGCACGTGACCTTGCCCGTCGCGCCACCGGCAGCGGCGCAGCAACGCGGCAGCTTCAGCGAGCTGTTCAGCCGCCGCTGGCGCAAGAACACCCTGGTCGGTTGCGTGTTCTACACCTGCCAGGTGATTCCCTTCTTCGCCCTGGGCACCTTCTCGCCGCGTGTGCTCGAAGCATTGAACGTGCAGGACAAGTTCGTTGGCGGGCTGGTCTACAACGTGTTGCTGATGCTGGGCGCACTGTTCGGCCTGCTGATCATCGACCGCATTTCGCGCCGCAGCTTCCTGATCGGCACCTTCTACCTGAGCGCCGTGGGCCTGGCCGTACTGGCCTGGGCCAACTTCGGGGCGCTGGGCACCATCATTGCGTTCGGCTTCTTCGCGTGCGTGCTGGCGGCAGCGGTCAACCTGGAGTTCGTCTACCCGCCGGAGCTGTTCCCCACCCACCTGCGTGCTTCGGGCATCGGCCTGGCCGTGGCCGCCAGCCGCTTCGGCTCGGCGTTCGCCACCTTCCTGTTGCCGATCGCCGTGCAGCATCTGGGGGTGCATACGGCGCTGGGCGTGTGCGTCGGGGTGCTGCTGTTTGGCGGTGTGTTCTGCCACCTGTTCGCCCCGGAAACCAGCCAGGAGCGCCTGGCGGCGGTCACACCGGAGGAGGGCGACGGCAAACCTGAAGAGCGGCCGTTGAACGCCCATTGATCACCCACACGGGAGCTTGAGCATGCCTGGCAACAGACTCATCGACATGTACGCGGTCCAGGTGTTCATCGCTGTGGCCGAGGAGGGCAGCATGTCCGGTGCGGCCAGTCGCATGGGCATCTCCCAATCCGGGGTATCGCAGCTGGTACGCCAGCTGGAGGACGATCTTGGCGTGGTGCTGGTGGACCGCACCACGCGGCCGCTGACCCTGACTACGTTCGGCCTGGCCCTGCGCAACCGAGGCGCGCTGCTCAGCGAGGAGCTGTCCAACCTCAAGGCGCAGGTGCTCGATGCCGGGCGCGGGGTCAAACCGGACCTGCGCATTGGCCTGGTCGATTCCTTCGCCGCTACCTGTGGCTCGATGTTCACCCGGCAGATGCTTGGCCAGGTCACGCAGTTGTCGGTGCGTACCGGCCTCAGCCCGCAGCAGGGCGAGTCGTTGCTGCGCCGCGACCTGGACCTGATCGTCACCAGCGATCCGCTGATGGATGCCAACGACGTGATCCGCTATCGCTTGTTCACCGAGCGCTATTTCGTGATTACGCCCAAGGCGCTGGGGCGAGCGCTGCACAGCCTCGACGATGTGCGGGCGCTGGCCAATGTGCTGCCGGTGGTGCGTTTCAATCGCCTGTCGCAGGTCGGCCTGCAGATCGAGCGGCACCTGCGCGGCCTCAATGTGCGGGTGCCCAACCGCCTGGAGCTGGACAACGCCGACGCCCTGACCGCGATGGTCGCCGAAGGCATCGGCTGGGCGGTGACCAGCCCGATGTGCTTTCTGCAGGCCATGCCCTGGGTCGACAACGTCACCGCGCACCTGACCCCTGAGCTGAGCCTGGAGCGCTCGCTCTACCTGGTGGCGCGGCGCAACGAATACGGCGCCTTCTTCGCAGATGCCTGCGAGTCGGCGCGTGCTGTCATCCTCGATGGCTTCCTGCCGCGCCTGACGGCGCTGGGCAAGGGCGTCGAGGCATTAGTCAAATTCGATGAGGGAAATACCTGTGAGTACTTTTGATCGCCTCGATGCACGCGTCGAGCAGGATTATGTGGGCGAAGTGCGGATTGCTGCCGACAAGCTCTATGGCGTGAATTCGCTGCGCGGCTTCGACAACCTGAGCGTGTCGCCGCTGAGCATCGCCCATTACCCGGCCTTTCGCGATGCCTTTGCCCAGTGCAAGTGGGCCGCAGCGCTGGCCAACCATGAATGCGGGGTGATCGCCCAGGCCCAGGCCGACGCCATTGCCCAAGCCTGCCAGGCGGTGATCGCCGGTGCATGCGACGACTCGCTGATCGTCGATCTGCTGGAAGGATCAGGCGGCACCTCGACCAACATGAACTTCAACGAAGTCATCGCCAACCGCGCCCAACAGTTCCTCGGCCATGCGCCGGGCAGCTACGAGGTGGTGCACCCCAACGACCACGTCAACATCTCGCAGTCCACTAACGACGTGTACCCGGCGGCGTTGAAGATCGCCACCCACGCCATGCTTGCCGGGCTGATCGAGCAGGTGCGCCTGCTGGCCCAGGTGTTCGATGCCAAGGCGCTGCAGTTCGCCGATACCCTTCACTTGGGCCGCACCTGCCTGCAGGACGCCCAGCCCATGCGCCTGGGACAGTTGTTCGGAGGGTACGCCGCGCTGACTCACCGCCTGGCCGACGAACTGGTCGCCGTGCGTGAAAAGCTGCACACACTGCCTTTGGGCGGCACCGCCATCGGCACCGGGTTCGGCGCGCCGAAGGCTTACCGCGCGGCGGTGTACCGGCATCTGGTGACGATCACCGGTGTCGCCTACCAGGCGCCAGCCAACCCCTTCGATGCGATGCAGAACATGGATGTGTTCGGCCGCGTATCTGGCGAGCTGCGTACCTGCGCCACCTCGCTGGCGAAGATTGCCGCCGACCTGACCAAGCTGTCGTCGGGGCCGGTGGGCGGCATGGGCGAGCTCAAGTTGCCAGAAGCCCAGGCCGGCTCCTCGATCATGCCCGGCAAGGTCAATCCGGTGCTGCCGATGGCGATGATCCAGCTGAGCTTCGCGATCATTGGCAACGATGTGGCAGTGGCTCAGGCAGTGCAGTACGGCGAGCTCGAGATCAACCATTTCGAGCCGGTGGTGGCCTCGCGAGTGTTCGACAGCATCACCTTGCTCACTCAGGGCATCCAGCGTTTTCGTGAGAAGTGCGTGGCCGGCATCCAGGCTGACGAAGCCCGCAACCTGGCGCATTTGACCGATTCGATGGCGGTGGCGACGGCCCTGGTGCCGCGCCTGGGTTATGCCCAGGTCAGCAAGCTGGCGCGTCAGTCGGTGCGTGAAGGGCGCTCGCTGCTGGCGATCCTGGCCGAGTCCGGTGTGATGACCGAGGCGCAGGCCATGGCAGCGATCGAGCAGGCGTCGTATCCGGTGTTCGAGCAGCGTTGATTGATGAACCCGCCCCTGCAGACAGGTCACCACCTGCTGCAGGGGCGGCGGTTCGGCGGCTCGACTGCCCGCGAAAGCGCCGGAGCGCCCAATACAGCGCGCGAAGGATTGAAAGTTGTGTGTTTCCAGAGAACTTCTGTTGACCGGTTGTTGAGTTTCGAACAGCGGTCGTTATATCGAAATACCCGAATCAAAGCTGAATCTCCTGGTGTGGTCTTGAACTGTTGTTTATTGAACAGCGGGTTGCACAAATAGCCCGTCCTCCAACACGCGAATCGCTGAAATAGTGTCTTTAGTGCCTTGGCACAACAACTGCAATAACCCATTTGAATGCCCGACCGTACTTCGTGAATAACAGCGAAACGCGGCCTTATATATAAATGGGGAGTATCAGTAGTGCGTGCGAAAGTTCGATTTTCCACTCAGCCGCGTTTCAGTCTGGTGACCGCCGCCAGCCTGCCGTTGTTACTGGTTGCCTTCAGCCCGGCAACGCTGGCCGCCGAGGAATCCACCTTGGGCACGGTGACGGTCACCGGCGCCGCGGCAACCGGCGCCCAGCAGGACCAGAAGCGCCTGCAGAAGGTTGCTGGCAATACGGCGGTGGTCGACAACCGCAAAGTCGAGCAGGGCCGTGCGGCCAACGCCGAGGACGTACTGGCGCTGCAGCCCGGTGTGTTCGCCCAGGGCACCAGCGGCACGGCTGCGAACAAGATCTCGATCCGCGGCTCGGGCCTGAATACCTTCTACCAAGGCTATGTACTGGGCACCAAGTTTCTCTTCGACGGCCTGCCGATCACCGGCCCCGGTGGCACCCAGGAAGACTTTCTCGACATGCAGGCGGTGGATCACACCGAGGTGCTCTACGGCGCCAACGCTTACGAGTACGGCGCGTTGGCACTGGGCGGGGCGATCAACATGGTCAGCAAGACCGGCCGTACCGACCCTGGCAACTATGCACGCTTCGAGGTCGGCAGCTATGGCTACCGCAAGCAGCAGCTGAGCACGGGCGGTGTGGTGGGCGACAGCGACTACTACATCAACGTGCTGCACAACGAGCGCGACGGTTACCAGGATCACGCCAGTAACGAAGGTCGCGGCATAGCCGCCAACTTCGGCCACGTGTTCAGCCCCAAGCTGCAGACCCGCATGTTCTTCAAGTACCGCGAAGAGCAGTTGATCAACGGCAACACCCTGACCCGCGCACAGCTCAAGCATGACCCGCGCAGCAACCTGGTGCCCACCGGGCGGCGCAAGGACGGCACCACCTTCATCGGGAACAAGACCACCTACACCTTCGACGATGGCGCCAGGCTCGAAGTCGGCGCGTCGTACAACAACTACCCGCTGCTCAATGGCTGGCGCTATGCCGTGGCGCCGCAGGATTGGCGCTCGAAGGATATCAACCTGACCCTGCGCTACCTGCGTACCGGCGACACCTTCCTCGGCCTGCCCAGTGACAGCAGCGTGATCTTCAGCAACACCCGCGCCTACCTGGCCGATGTCAAGGCGCACAGCCGCGCCACCGGGCTCAGGACCCAGGAAACCAACTACACCGGCTCGCGCGATACCGTGCTGACACTGGCCAACGAGCTGCAACTGGCCGATGACCTGTGGGTGTCGTCGGGGCTGTCGTTCGTCAACATCCGTCGCAAGGGCGAGATCGAGGCGAGTACCCTGACCGCGGCCAACCCCAGCAACTTCCCCACCCGCGTCGAATACGTCGAGAACGACCTGGCGCCGCGGCTGGGACTGCGCTACCAGATCAATCCCGAATTCCAGCTGTTCAGCAACGTCAGCCGCAGCATCGACCCGCCGGTGACCTGGCAATTGGGCAGCACCAGCAATCCTTTCCTCTACGATGTCCGGCCGCAGAAGGCCACGACCTTCGAGGTGGGGGTACGCGGCAGCCATGGGATCTTCGATGGCAGCCTGACCCTGTACCGCTCCTGGGTGCAGAAAGAGCTGTTGACCGTGGTCGTGCAACAGGCAACCGCCACCCAGGACCAGCTCACGGCCACCTCCAATGCCAGCCCGACCCTTCATCAAGGCATCGAAGCGGGGCTCAACGCCTTGCTGTGGACCGGTGCCAACGGCGACACCCTCGACCTGCGCCAGGCCTACACCCTCAACGACTTCAAGTACCGCCACGACGAACGCTTCGGCGACAACCAACTGCCCGGCCTGCCGCGTCAGGTCTACCAGGCCGAGCTCGCCTATCGCCAGGCCAGCGGGTTCTACGCCTCGCTCAACCTGCGTGCCGCGTCCAGCTACTACATCGACTACGCCAACACCTGGCAGACGCCCTCGTACCTGCTGTGGGGCGCCAAGTTCGGCTACCAGGCGCCGAGCCGCAAGTGGGAGGTGTTCGCCGACCTGCGCAACCTCACCAACCAGCGCTATGCCAGCGCCACCAACACCGCCTATGACGCAGGCGGGCGCGATTCTGCGAACTTCTACCCAGGGGACGCGTTCAACGTGACCACTGGCGTTGCCTTCCGATTCTGAGTGCGGGGAGAGCCTCATGAGCACAGATCAAGCGCAGATGAGCCTGGGCATGAACATCCTCGGGTTCGGCGCCCATGCTGCGGCCTGGCGCCAGGGCGAGGCGGCCATCGACGCGTATGTCGATGTCGCCTACTACCGCGATATCGCCCGGCTTTCGGAGAAGGGCTGCCTGGATGCGATCTTTCTCGCTGATGGCCCGGCACTGCCCGGCGATGTCGCCAGCCAGCCGGGCGGGCGGCTGGAGCCGACCCTGCTGCTGACCGCCGTGGCCGCTGCCACCGAGCGCATTGGGGTGATCGCCACCTGTTCGAGCACCTACAACGAACCGTTCAACCTGGCCCGGCGCATCGCCTCGCTGGACCACATCAGCGGTGGGCGCGCCGCATGGAACGTGGTCACCAACGCCGGCGACGCGGCCGCGCAGAATTTCGGCCTGGCGGGTGCGCCGCTGCATGTCGATCGCTATGGCCGCGCCGAGGAATTTCTCGAGGTGACGCTCAAGCTGTGGGACAGCTGGGAAGAGGATGCAGTGATCGGGGACCGGGCAGGGGGGCGCTTCGCCGACCCGGACAAGGTCCATACCGTCGACTTCAAGGGCCGGCACTTTCAGGTCAAAGGTCCGCTGAACCTGCCGCGCTCGCCCCAGGGGCGTCCGGTCCTGGTCCAGGCCGGTTCTTCCGAAGGCGGCAAGGCGCTGGGGTCGCGCTATGCCGATGCGATCTTCACCACCCAGACCACCTTGCCTGACGGGCAGGCCTTCTACCGGGAGATGAAAGCCCGCGCCAAGGCCTGGGGGCGAGACCCGAGGCACCTGAAGATCATGCCCGGCCTGTCGACGGTGATCGGCAGCACCGAGGCCGAGGCCCATGCGCGTTTCGACGAGCTCAACGCCTGGCATGGCGAGCATGGCCTGTTGCAGCAAGTGGCCGGACGCATCGGTATCGATGCCCGCGAGCTGGACCCGGATGCGCCCTTGCCCTGGGCCAGGATCGGCCCGGTGGCTGCGTTCGAGCAGGGTTCCCATGGCTTTCTCGAGGCGCAACTGAACCTGGCCCGGCGCGAAAACCTGACCATTCGCCAGTTGTCGCGACGCATCCTGGTAGGCCACCGGCTGGCGGTCGGTACGCCCGAGCAAGTCGCCGACACCCTGGCCGAGTGGTTCCTGGCCGGGGCGGGAGATGGCTTCAACATCATGCCTGACATGTTTCCATCAGGCGCGCAGGTGTTCGTCGAGGAAGTGGTGCCGTTGCTGCAGCAGCGGGGATTGTTTCGGCGCGAATACCAGGGCAGCACGCTGCGCGAGCACCTTGGTCTGCCCAAGGCGGTGAATCAGTACTCGCGGCGCAGGTGACCCCGATAAAGGGGAATGGCAGTGGGGAATCCCCCCCCGCTGCGATCCCTGTGAACTGCCAAGGTACTGAAAACGCTCTCTATTTTTCCATGGTATGCCCCTTGCTCCGGCACCTCGCAGAGTCCTGTGTCCCGGAGGTGTAGCATGAAGACCCCGCCCAAAGGCTCCATCCTGACGGCCAATGACCAGCGGGCTGCCGCCGACCAATGCCGTAGTGCAGGAGTGCGGCACATGACGGAGGAAGCCAAAGGCAGCCAGGCCACAGACGCTATGGTCTGGCAATAGGGTTACCAGCCTATCCGGCTAATGGTAGGCAGATAGATCCCCCCCCACTGTCGAACGCCGTTGAAGTCAGGTGCTAGTGGACGAAGGTCCACCGTCCAAGAAGTGGTGTCATGCAGATAGTTTTCACCTGCCCAGTAGAATGACTCAGGCCACCCTAGAATTTGCAGCACTGATCTTGTCGGATCCTCCCCCTTGTACACCTGCCAGAACGTCATCATTTGAGCTCGAGTCAACGCATGGTGCTCAGGACGTGTTGGCTCTGATGCGGGAATTCTCCAGACTTGATTATCGAGTCGTTGTACCAGACGTACGAAACCGGTAAACGTGATGTTGTAACCGGCTTGGCTGCCAGCGCTGTCTATCACCGTGATCCGTGCAGTGCCGATTCCCGTGGCCACCACGAATCCACTCTTCGGATCCACCACGGCGATATTTCCGTTGCTCGATGAATAGCGATAGGGGGGTAATCCACCTTTAGCTGAGCGCAGGAAAGAAGCATTGAACTGGGGCGCAGGTACAGCCGGGGGGCGTTGCCAAACGATGATGTAATCGGGCCCTATGGCCTGGTGATGGTCACCACCGATGTACAACGAGTTGCCCACCTTGAAGCGCAAAGGCTCGGACTTTCTGGGTGCCGCAGTTATCGACGATGTCATGGCTTTTCCCTGGTGCTGGTAGTCCCGGCAGCAGTATTGCCCGGATTGAAATCGCCCGAAACTGACAAAAATGCTAGGTGTCGGTTGTGCGCCAGCGTGGCCCTGACGGGCATTTGGCACGTGGGTGGTAACGCGGCCACGCGCTTGCCGGGAGTTGTTATCACATCAGCGGATGCAGGGCCCGAAAGGTCTGCGCCTCCTCCACCAACCAATCGTGCACTGCGCGGGCGCCGGGTTGGGTCAGGCCGCCGGGCGGATAGAGCAACACATAGCGTTTGTGATTGGGGATCGACACCCCGAAAGGCACGATCAGGGTGCCGCGTTCCAGTTCATCGTTGAGCAAGGTACGGCGCGCAATCGCGACGCCGATACCGGCAATCGCCGCCTCGATGGTCAGGTGATTGCGGTTGAAGGTGTGGCCGCGGCGCACGTTCAGGCCACCCGCGCCGATGCCCTCCAGGTAGAACTCCCACTCCGCGTATTCCGAACTGCCGCGCCAGGCCGTGATGTCGTGCAGCAGCGGATAGTGGACCAGATCGGCCGGCCCGTGCAGCGGCGGGCGACCGCGTAGCAGGGCGGGAGAGCAGACCGGAAAGATCTGCTCGTCCAGCAGCGGCGTCGAGAGCATTCCGGGATAGCTGCCGTCATTGAGGTCGATCGCCAGGTCGAAGTCGCCGTCGTGCAGGGCCTGCTTGCTGTCTTCGGCCACCAGGCGCAGCTCGATGTCCGGGTAGCGCTGCTGGAAGCGTGGCAGGCGCGGGGTCAGCCATTTGGCGAGGAACGAAGGGATCGAGCGCAGGCGCAAGGTGCCGCGAATTTCACCCGCGTCCAGGCGCAGCAATTCGGCTTCGATGCTGCCATAGGCCTCGGCGACAGTCTGCGCCAGGCGCTGCCCCTCGGCGGTCAGCTCCACACCACGGGCGCGGCGCAGGAACAGGGCGAAGCCCAGGCGCTCTTCAAGCTGGCGCATCTGCTGGCTGACCGCCCCGGGGGTGATGTGCAGTTCTTCGGCACAGCGGGTGAACGACAGATGCCGTGCCGCACAGGAGAACACATGCAGCCAGACGAATACCTGGCCGTTGAGTTGCCCTTTCATTGTTTAGTCCTGCTAAAGGCTTGCTTAGGAATTTTCGTTGGTCATTGCCAGGCGAGCGCGGCAGTATCGCGCAAATTCGCAGTACCCATCAATTTTTCCGGAGGGCCGCGCAGCGGCAAACAACGTCGCAGCGGTCAGGCATTAGCATGGCTATCAGTGTTTTCGACCTCTTCAAGATCGGCATCGGGCCGTCCAGCTCCCACACCGTGGGGCCCATGCGTGCCGCCGCCACCTTTGCCCAACGGCTGCGCGAACATGGTCTGCTGGCCCAGGTGCAGCGGGTCGAGGTGCGCCTGTATGGCTCGCTGTCGGCCACCGGCGTCGGTCACGCCACCGACCGCGCCTGCCTGCTGGGCCTGATGGGCGAGTGGCCTGACCGCATCGACCCGCACAGCATCGAGCCGCGCATCGACCAGTTGATGCAGGAGCAGTGCCTGATGCTCGATGGCTCGCATCCGGTGACGTTCCAGTACAGCCGCGACATGCGCCTGCTCGACGAGAGCCTGGACTACCACCCCAACGCCATGAGCCTGGAAGCACTGGGCGGGCAGGGCAACCTGCTGACCCAGACCTACTACTCCGTTGGCGGCGGCTTCATCATCGAGCAGGCCGAAATCGATGCTCCGGCCAGTACCGACGCGCACGTCGAGCTGCCGTACGAGTTTTCCTCAGGCGCCGAGCTGCTGGCGCTGTGCAAGACCCATGGCTTGACCGTTGGCCAGTTGATGATGGCCAACGAGCGCGCCTGGCGCAGCGAACACGAGATCCGCAGCGGCCTGCTGGGCATCTGGGCCGCCATGCGCGAATGCGTCGAAAACGGCCTGCGCAACGAAGGCATCCTGCCGGGCGGGCTCAAGGTCAAGCGCCGCGCTGCGCGCCTGCACCGCAGCTTGCAGGAGTTGGGCAAGCCCAACGTGATCGGCTCGACCCTGAGCGCGATGGAGTGGGTCAACCTGTTCGCGCTGGCGGTCAACGAAGAAAACGCCGCTGGCGGGCGCATGGTCACGGCACCGACCAATGGCGCGGCCGGCATCATCCCGGCGGTGTTGCACTACTACATGAAGTTCAACCCCGCGGCCTGCGACGACGACGTGGTGGCGTTCCTGCTGGCCGCTGCGGCGGTCGGCATCCTGTGCAAGAAAAACGCATCGATCTCCGGCGCCGAAGTGGGTTGCCAGGGTGAGGTCGGTTCGGCCTGCTCCATGGCCGCTGCAGGCCTTGCCGAAGTGCTCGGCGCCACCCCGCCGCAACTGGAAAACGCCGCTGAAATCGCCCTGGAGCACAACCTCGGCCTGACCTGCGATCCGGTCGGCGGTCTGGTCCAGGTGCCGTGCATCGAGCGCAACGCCATCGCCGCCGTGAAGGCGATCAATGCCGTGCAGATGGCCTTGCGGGGTGATGGCGAGCATTTCATCTCCCTCGACCGGGTGATCCGCACCATGCGCGACACCGGCGCGGACATGCACGCCAACTACAAGGAAACCTCCCGCGGCGGCCTGGCCGTTGCCTTTGTCGAGTGCTGAGTTCGCTGGTTCAAACCCGCTCCTGTAGGCGTTCGACTCAACAAGCCTGAACCCATTTGCAACACCCGCTGCACCGAGCAACAAAAACAACTACAAAGGCGAAACCCATGACTGATGTACACAACACCACGACCGTTCGTGCGGATTCGGCTGCGCCGGCTTCGACCACAGCCACGCGCAGCTGGAACCGCCACGACACCACCTGGGCCCTGGGCCTGTACGGCACTGCCATCGGTGCCGGTACCCTGTTCCTGCCGATCAACGCCGGGGTAGGGGGGTTCTGGCCGCTGCTGATCCTCGCGCTGCTGGCCTTCCCGATGACCTTCTATGCGCACCGTGCGCTGACCCGCTTCGTGCTTTCCGGGCGCCGTGGCGGCAACGAAGACATCACCGAGGTGGTCGAGGAGCATTTCGGCGTGGGTGCCGGCAAGCTCATCACCTTGCTCTACTTCCTGGCGATCTTCCCCATCCTGCTGGTCTACAGCGTGGCCCTGACCAACACCCTGACCAGCTTCCTCGAGCACCAACTGCACGTGACCGCGCCGCCGCGTGCGCTGTTGTCGCTGCTGTTGATCGCCGGTCTGATGGTGGTGGTGCGTTGCGGCCAGCAGATCATCGTCAAGGTCATGAGCGTGCTGGTCTATCCCTTCGTCGCCTCGCTCCTGCTGCTGGCTCTGAGCCTGATCCCCAACTGGAACGGTGCCTTCTTCGCCCAGGCCAGCGAAGGCCTGAGCACCTCCAAGCTGCTGCTGACCCTGTGGCTGGCGATCCCGGTGATGGTGTTCTCGTTCAACCACTCGCCGATCATCTCGGCCTTCGCCGTTGACCAGAAGCATCGCTACGGCGCCGACGCCGACCGCAAGAGCGGCCGTACCCTGGCCACCGCCCACGTGATGATGGTGCTGACGGTGATGTTCTTCTGCTTCAGTTGCGTACTGGCCCTGAGCCCTGCCGACCTGGCAGCGGCCAAGGTGCAGAACATCTCGATCCTGTCGTACCTGGCCAACCACTTCCAGACGCCGGTCATCGCCTTCGTCGCCCCCCTGATTGCCCTGGTGGCGATCACCAAGTCGTTCCTGGGGCACTACATCGGTGCCAGCGAAGGCTTCCAGGGCATGATCGTCAAGAGCCTGCGCAGCCGAGGTAAAAGCTGGTCGGCCAAGCGCCTGGAGCGGGTGACCGCGCTGTTCATGGTGCTGGGCTGCTGGATCGTGGCGACCCTCAATCCGAGCATCCTCGGCCTGATCGAAAGCCTCGGTGGCCCGGCGCTGGCGTGCCTGCTGTTCCTGATGCCGATGTATGCCGTGCGCAAGGTGCCTTCGCTGCGCAAGTATTCGGGCGCGCTGTCGAACGTGTTCGTCGTGCTGGTGGGGTTGATCACCTTGTCTGCGATTTTCTACGGCTTCTTTGCCTGAGGCCATGCTTCACGATTCGTGTTGCTTCGCTCTGCATTTGTGTTCTTGATGCCTTCGGTGCCGCAGCTATGCTCGGCACCTGAAGGGTCGTCTTACGGCCTGAGTGCACACGAACGGAGTGATTGGCATGTTCCAGGGTTTCAAGAAAGCCTTCCAGCACGTCGAAGGTATCGAGATCGCCTACCGTATCGGCGGCAAGGGGCCGGCGTTGCTGCTGTTGCACGGCCACCCGCAGACCCATGTTATCTGGCACAAGGTGGCCGAAAAGCTGGCCGAGCAGTTCACTGTGGTCGCTGCCGACCTGCGCGGTTACGGCGATTCGGCCAAGCCTGAGGCCGACGACCGGCATGAGGCGTATTCCAAGCGCCGCATGGCCGCAGATATGGTCGGGCTCATGCATGCCCTGGGGTTCGAGCAATTCGCCCTGATGGCCCACGACCGCGGCGCGCGGGTCGCGCACCGCCTGGCGCTCGACCATCCCCAGCGCCTGACCCGCCTGGTGCTGCTGGACATCGCGCCAACCCTGGCAATGTATCGCCAGACCAACGAAGCCTTCGCCCGTGCCTACTGGCACTGGTTCTTCCTCATTCGCCCGGCGCCACTGCCTGAAACCCTGATCGAAGCCAACCCGGAAGGCTACCTGCGCAGCGTCATGGGCGGACGCAGTGCCGGCCTTGCGCCGTTCACCGCCGAGGCGTTCGCCGAGTACCGTCGTTGCCTGTCGCTACCGGGCGCAGCGCGTGGCGTGTGCGAAGACTATCGGGCCGCTGCGGGCATCGACCTGGAGCATGACCAGGCCGATATCGATGCCGGGAACACGGTCAGGACCCCGCTGCTGGTGATGTGGGGCCGTGACGGCGTCATCGGCAAGTGCTTCGAACCGCTCAAGGAATGGCGCGCCTGTGCCCAGGACCTGCGCGGCAACGAGCTGCCCTGTGGTCACTACATTCCTGAAGAAGCCCCGCAAGCCTTGCTCGAGCACGCCCTGCCGTTCCTGCTGCACGCCTGATACGGCCTGTCGGCGCGGGTTTCGTCGCGCTGGCCGCAAGCCTTGCGGTGGTGCCGACCATACCGGTCGCGGCGATGGTGCTGATTCTGGGCGGCGACCGCTTCATGGCCGAATGCAGGTCGCTGACCAACATCATCGGCAATGCGGTCGCGACCCTGGCTGTTGCAGCCTGGGAGGGCGAACTCGACAGGGACCGGCTGGCGGTAATCAGCCGCAGCCCGGGCGCGGTTGCCAGCGCCCAGACCACGCCTGAAACCTCGGGCATGCCTGCGGCGAAAGACTGATCCGACGCCGTTTACTGGCCCTTCTTGCGCAGTTCCACGACGCTACGACGCATGTCGCTGGCCCAGCCATCGAGCACCGGCTTGACGTTCTCCAGCTTGAGCTGCGCGGTGTCGTTCTCCAGCGCCTCGCCGGTGCCCTTGCGCACCACCTGGGCCAACACTTTCTGGTTGGCACCGTCGAGGAAGGCCGCTTCTACAGCGATGTCCACTTCCTGGTCACGACCACCGGCCGCAGTGTTCACAGCCGCGGCCACCAGGGCGATGGGCACCACTTCATAGGGCTTGAGCCCCTCGGTCTTGGTCGACACCGCGGTGATCGCCGGGCGTACCACGATCGTTCCCGGGCCTGGAGCGCTGACCACCGTCAGCACGCTGCCCAGTTCCCGGCGCATGGCGTCGTCGAAGTAGCGGGTGATCGCTTGCAGGGTCTGCGCCGAGATCACCGCTGTGGGTTGTGGTCTGGGGTAGAACTGGCTGGGCTCGATATAGACCTGTTGATACTGGCTGGCCTTGATCCCGGGGTCGATCCAGCGCATTACCGGTGCCCCGGAAATACTTTCCGCCGGCTTGAGTCGGCTGTAGTCCTTGAGAAACCCGGAATACTGGCTCGGATCGACGCGGTTGCTGGAACAGGCGGCCAGGGCAAGCACGGCAGCGCACAGCAGGGTGGCGCGAGGCAGCGGTTTCATGATGGGTAGCGTCCATTGAGGGGGAGGCCAGATCAACGCTAGCAGGTGCTTGGCGATTGGCCAGTTTGCAGGTGGTTTGGTGTGCGCCCTTGGTTCTGTGATGTGAATTCCCACATGAAATCAGGGCCTGCAAACCATCCTTCAATCACCCCAGCACCTCCCTCACGCGATACCACAACATCCCCAGGGCCAGCAGCGGCGAGCGCAGAGCCTTGCCGCCGGGGAAGGTCAGGTGCGGTACGGCACTGAAGATATCCAGGCCCTGGCTGTGGCCGACGGCGATGGCCTCGGCCAGCAGCTTGGCGGTCCAGTGGGTCACGTTCAGGCCATGCCCGGAGTAACCCTGGGCGTAATACACGTTCGGATGCTGGCTCAGGCGGCCGACCTGGGGGAAGCGGTTGGCGGTGATGCCGATCATGCCGCCCCACTGGAAGTCGATGCGCACATCGGCCAGTTGCGGGAACACCTTCAGCACTTTCGGGCGCATGTAGGCGGCGATGTCCTTCGGGTCGCGACCGGAGTAGTGGCAGGCGCCACCGAACAGCAGGCGGCGGTCGGCGGTCAGGCGGTAGTAGTCAAGGCCGACCTTCTGGTCGCACAGCGCCATGTTCTGCGGAATCAGGCTGCGCGCCAGAGCCTCGGGCAGCGGTTCGGTCGCCACCACGTAGCTGCCGGCGGGCAGCACCTTGCCGGTCAAGCGCGGCTCCAGCTCGTCCAGGTGCGCATTGCACCCCAGCACCAGGCTCTTGGCCCGTACCTTGCCGCGTGCGCAGTGCAGGGTGACGGTGGGCCCGTGTTCGATGCGTTGCACAGCGGTCTGCTCGAAGATTCGCACGCCAAGGCTGCTGGCGGCGCGGGCTTCGCCCTGCACCAGGTCCAGTGGGTGCAGGTGGCCGGAGCCCATGTCCACCAGGCCGCCGGCGTACTGGTCGCTGGCGACGATGTCGTGGATGCGCGCTGGGGCGATCAGCCGGGTTTCATGGCGATAGCCCAGTTCGGCCAGGTCGTGCAGTTCGTCGTTGAACGCCGCGAACTGCGCCGGGGTGTTGGCCAGCTCGCAGAAGCCCCAGCGCAGGTCGCACTCGATGCCGTATTGCTCGATGCGCCTGGCCACCAGCTCGACCGAGTCCAGGCCTGCCTGTTTGAGGTAACGCACGCCGTCCTGGCCCACGTAGCGAGCAAAGCCCGAAACGTCATGGCCGATACCACGGATCAGCTGTCCGCCATTGCGCCCACTGGCGCCCCAGCCGATGCGGCGGGCCTCCAGCAGAATCACCGACAGGCCACGCTCGGCCAGCTCCAGCGCGGTGTTGACGCCAGTCAGGCCGCCGCCGACCACGCACACGTCGGCGCTCAACTCGCCTTCGAGTTCGGGGTAGGGCGCCGTGGCACGGGCCGTGGCGGCGTAGTAGGAGGTGGTGTGTTCGGTTTGATGAGGCATCGGAAACACTCGAATCAGCGGTTGGACTTGATCTTGCTCCAGGAGCGGGTCATCACCCGCATGATCTGCGGGCTGGGGGTGCTGGAGACGTAGAGCTTGTCCAGAACCTCCTGGGACGGATAGATCTCGGGATTCTCCACCAGCGACTTGTCCATGAACGCCTTGGCATCAGGGTTGGCATTGGCATAGCCGACCGTGGCGCTGACCTTGGCGATCACTTTCGGGTCGAGCAGGTAGTTGATGAAGGCCAGGGCCTGGTCTGGATTGCTGGCGTCTTTCGGGATGGCCAGCAGGTCGAACCACAGGTTGCTGCCTTCCTTGGGAATGCTGTAGGCGATCTTCACGCCGTTCTTGGCTTCCACGGCGCGGTTGGCCGCCTGGAACACGTCGCCGGAATAGCCGAAGGCCACGCACACGTCACCGTTGGCCAGGTCCGAGACGTACTTGGAGGAGTGGAAGTAGGTGATGTACGGGCGCAGCTCCATCAGCCGTGCTTCGGCCTTGGCGTAGTCTTTCGGGTCTTCGCTGCGTGGGTTCATGCCCAGGTAGTTGAGCATGGCCGGGAACAGCTCGTCGGGCGAGTCCATGAAGGCCACGCCGCATTGCTTGAGTTTCTTCAGGTTCTCTGGCTCGAACAGCACGGCCCAGGAGTCGACCTTGTCGATGCCCAGCGCGGCCTTGACCTTCTCGACGTTGTAGCCGATGCCATTGGTACCCCACAGGTAAGGCACAGCGTACTTGTTGCCCGGATCGTTCTGCTCCAGTTGCTTGAGCAGTTTCGGGTCCAGGTGCTGCCAGTTCGGCAACTTGCTGCGATCCAGTGGCAGGAACGCGCCGGCCTTGGCCTGGCGGGCGAGGAAGTGGTTCGAGGGCACCACCACATCGTAGCCGGTGCGGCCGGCGAGCAGCTTGCCCTCGAGGGTTTCGTTGGAGTCGAAGACGTCATAGACCACCTTGATCCCGGTACTGGCCTGGAAGTCGGCCAGGGTGGTCTCGCCAATGTAGTCGGTCCAGTTGTACACGCTGACCGTGGGCTCGGCCTGGGCGGCCGCGCCGAACATCAGGGCGAAGGCTGCGGGAATCAGGGTTTGCAAATGACGCATGTCGGCACCTCGTTGGACTTGTTCTTCGGGTTCGAAACGGAAGCAGGGGCAGCGCGTTGCCTGTGGGAGCGGATCGACCCGCTCCCACAGAAACCCTCGATGGGGTCACACGCTCAGCAGCAGGAACTCGCGCTCCCAGGAGCTGATCACCCGCTTGAAGTTTTCATGCTCGGCGCGCTTGACCGCGACGTAGCCCTGGACGAACTGGCGCCCCAGGTAGTCTTCCAGGACCTTGCAGTCTTCCATGTGCTGCAGCGCATCCTCGATGGTGATCGGCAGACGCAGGTTGCGGCGCTCGTAGGCGCGGCCCTGTACAGGCGCGCTCGGCTCGATCTTCTCGATCATGCCCAGGTAACCGCACAGCAGGCTCGCGGCGATCGCCAGGTAAGGGTTGGCATCGGCACCCGGCAGGCGGTTCTCCACGCGCATTGCCTCGGGGCTGGAGGTTGGGACGCGCAGGCCGGCGGTGCGGTTTTCCTCGCCCCATTCCACGTTCACCGGCGCCGAGGTGTCCGGCAGGAAGCGGCGGAACGAGTTGACGTTCGGCGCGAACATCGGCAGTACCTTGGGGATGTACTTCTGCAGGCCGCCGATGTGGTGCAGGAACAGCTCGCTCATGCTGCCGTCTTCATTGGCGAACACCGGCTTGCCGGTGGCGATGTCGACCACGCTCTGGTGCAGGTGCATGGCACTGCCCGGCTCGTCGGTGATCGGCTTGGCCATGAAGGTGGCGGTGACATTGTGCTTGAGCGCCGCCTCGCGCATGGTGCGCTTGAATACGGTGATCTGGTCGGCCAGGTCCAGGGCGTCGCCGTGACGGAAGTTGATCTCCATCTGCGCCGGGCCGTCTTCGTGGATCAGCGTGTCCAGGTCCAGGCACTGGATTTCGCACCAGTCGTAGACGTCCTCGAACAACGGGTCGAATTCGTTCGCGGCATCGATGGAGAACGACTGCCGGCCGCTCTCGGCACGGCCCGAACGGCCCAATGGCGCCTGCAGCGGCAGGTCCGGGTCTTCGCAGCGCTGGGTGAGGTAGAACTCCATTTCGGGCGCAACGATCGGCTGCCAGCCCTTGTCGGCGTAGAGCTTGAGGACTTTCTTCAGGACGTTGCGCGGCGACAGCTCGATGGGGTTGCCGTGCTTGTCGAAGGTGTCATGGATGACGATGGCGGTCGGTTCGATCGCCCAAGGGATCTGGTACACCGCTGCCGGGTCAGGGCGGCAGATCATGTCGATGTCGGCCGGATCGAGCAGGCCGTAGTAGATGTCGTCATCGACGAAGTCGCCGGTGACGGTCTGCAGCAGCACACTCTCGGGCAGGCGCATGCCACGCTCGTTGAGGAACTTGTTGGTCGGGGCGATCTTGCCGCGGGCAATGCCGGTCAGGTCACTGACCACGCATTCGACTTCGGTGATCCGGTGTTCTTTCAGCCAGGCGGACAGCTGATCGAAGGGGGCGTTCATACAGACCTCTTGGTTGGGTTTTGGTGGTGGGCATGTGCAGCGCGTGAAGGCCGTCGACCTCCAGGAGGTATTACAAACCTTTTCACGGCGCCACTTCCCACAGGTCACGCTGAGGACTATCTTGGGCGCTGCCCCTCGGGGTGATCTATCCGTTTTCTCCGTCAATCAATGCACCAAAAGAGTGCATATAGGACGTCGCGTGAATACGCAAACCGCCTTGCAGGTCCAGGCTTTCAACACCACCGATGTCACCGAGCAGGTGCGTGCCACCCCTGGCTGGCAGCAGCAGTACCGGCAGATGTCACCCGGGCATTTCAGCGGCCAGCTGCGCTGCCTAGGGCTCGATGGCGTCGAGGTGTACGAAGAGCGCCTGAATACCCGAGTCGAGCAGTTCTTCCGCGCCCCGAGCGGCTCGCTGACCTTTTGCTTCGACCAGGTCGAGAACAGCCTGTACCTGCTCAACGAACAAAGCCGCAACATCTGGATAACCCCGGAGAACTACCAGGAAGTGGCGGTGGTGTTCGACCAGCCGTTCCTGCAGCGGCACGGCCTGGATCTGGAGCGTTTGCAGGGGTTGTTCATGGTGCCGCTGGGCAGCGGCCAGAATGCGCTGTTCGGCAGCTGGCTGAGCGCGACCCTGACACGTCTGGCGCAGGCTGACTGCCCACTCGAAGGGCAGGCCTTGGCCGAGCAACTGCTCGATGACTGCCTGTTCATCCTCGACAACGCCTGCCAGCGCCTGCAAGGCCAGGCACTGGGCAAGCGCGGTGAAGAGCGGGCGATCATGCAGCGGGTCAGCGAATGGGCGGCGGACTGCCCGGAAGAGACGCTCAATCTCATGGAGCTGGCGCAGGTGGCCGGGGTGTCGTTGCGTCAATTGCAGGAGGCCTTCAAGGCCTTTACCGGCATGCCCCCGGCGCATTGGTTGCGTCTGCGCCGACTCAACGGTGCGCGCCGCGACCTGCTGCGCCGCGCCAGCGACGTGACGGTAGCGGAAGTGGCGATGCGTTGGTCGTTCTGGCACCTGGGGCGGTTTTCCGAGAGCTATCGCCAGTTGTTCCGCGAATTGCCGAGCGAGACGCTCAAGCGCGGGCGCTGAAGGGGCATCTGCGAGGGGTTGGCTGTCAGATGAAGACCAGTTCAAAAGGCTGCAGCAGACATTCCAGCAGCTGTTGCGGCACCACGGGCGGCGTGTCCGCATCCGCCTCCATCTGACTGACATGGGCAGCGATGGCCTGGCGCTTGCGCGCGAGGCTCGCTTCGTCGAGCTGGATACGACGCGCGCGTTGCCAAGGTAGCCGAGGATCGTCCGGCGTCGACCAGCGCCACGCCCATATCGGCGCTTCGGCCAGCGTTGCCCCGCGCGCCTGGGCGGCCTGTGCGCAGGCACGGCCCACCGCGTCATGGTCGCAATGGCCGTCGTGGCGCCAGGGACACATCAACAGATCGCCGGGTTGCAGTAACTGGTTCAGGTAATTGACCAGAAAGGCCTCGTCCCGGGGCAAGGCGCCGTCCTTGAGGTTCAGCCGTCGCCAATCCAGATCGCCGACCCGCAGATTGAGCTGCTGCAAGGCATGGTGGCTCTCCAGTGGGCGCTGGTGGCGCAGGCGTCGTTCGCTCCACTGTGCCGAGCCTGGGTGGCTGCCTTCGCCATCGGTGGCGGAGATCAGCACGAGATCCTGCTCGCGGCCATGGAAGTCACTCAGTAATCCGCCCGCCATGAGCACCTCGTCATCCGGATGCGGCGCTACCAACACCAGGCGCCGACCCGGCGGGCACAGTTGTTCGGGGGTGATCCAGGCGGCCCGGGCCAGGTGCGCGGATTTCTGCCATTCGCTCCAAGGGGTTCCCGCGGCAGCCTGGATCATGTGCTCGTTCATCGTTGCCAAGCTCCTGCTGTCAGTCGAACTCAAACCAATCCTGGCGCTGGTAATGCTGCGGCGGCTTGGTCATGGCGGGTTTCGGGACGACTCCCGGGTCTCTGAAGAATTGAGGGAGTGGGTGAGGGGAGAGTTCAAAAAAGCTGGCGAGGACGGGGGAGTGGATTTAGCCGCGACAAGACATTGCTGCGAAAGACAACGGCTCAAGTCCTTACTTTGAAAACATTACGCTCACCGTAACGATCAACCACCGTGGTTGATTGATGCCTCCCACCCCCAGGCCTAAGGTGATCCCACGACAGCGAACCCGTGGAGTCACCAATGACCACAACGAAGAATCCACCGCCGCAATGGTCGAGAAGGCGCGCCGAAAAGCAGCGCCGTCTCGAGCGGGTGAGTCACCTCGCCGATGGCGTGGTACTGCCCACCGAGCGGATCGTCGAGGCCCTCGAACTGCTGATCGCCCCGGGTGATCGTGTGGTGCTCGAAGGCAACAACCAGAAGCAGGCGGACTTTCTTTCGCGCTCGCTGGCCAAGGCCGACCCTGGCCGTCTCCACGACCTCCACCTGATCATGCCCAGCGTCAGCCGCGCCGAGCACCTGGACCTGTTCGAACGCGGCATCGCCCGCAAGCTCGACTTCTCCTTCGCCGGCCCTCAGAGCCAGCGCATCGGCCAGTTGCTCGAAGACGGTCTGCTCGAAGTCGGCGCCATCCACACCTACATCGAGCTCTACTCGCGCCTGCTGGTGGACCTGATCCCCAACGTCACGCTGGTCGCAGGCTTCACTGCCGACCGCGATGGCAACCTCTACACCGGCCCGAGCACCGAGGACACTCCGGCGCTGGTCGAGCCCACGGCATTCAGCGATGGCATCGTCATCGCCCAGGTCAACCAGTTGGTTGACCGTGTCGACGACCTGCCAAGGGTGGATATTCCTGCCTCGTGGATCGACTTCGTGGTGGTCGCCGACCAGCCGTTCTACATCGAACCGTTGTTCACCCGCGACCCGCGTCATATCAAGCCGGTGCACGTGCTGATGGCGATGATGGCGATCCGCGGCATCTATGAAAAACACCAGGTGCAGTCGCTCAACCACGGCATCGGTTTCAATACCGCCGCCATCGAGCTGATCCTGCCGACCTATGGCGAGTCGCTGGGGCTCAAGGGCAAGATCTGCCGCAACTGGACCCTCAACCCTCACCCGACGCTGATCCCGGCCATCGAGACCGGCTGGGTACAGAGCGTGCACTGCTTCGGCACCGAGCTGGGCATGGAAGACTACATTGCCCAGCGTCCGGACGTGTTCTTCACCGGGCGCGACGGTTCGATGCGCTCCAACCGGTTGATGTGCCAGCTGGCAGGGCAGTACGCGGTGGACCTCTTCATCGGCGCCACCTTGCAGGTCGATGGCGACGGGCATTCTTCGACGGTCACCCGTGGCCGCCTGGCCGGTTTCGGCGGGGCACCGAACATGGGCCACGACCCACGCGGGCGACGCCACGCGACGCCGGCCTGGCTGGACATGACCGTGCCCGAAACCCTGCTCGAGCGCGGGCGCAAGCTGGTGGTGCAGATGGTCGAGACCTACCAGGAGGGCGGTAAACCGACCTTCGTCGAAACCCTGGATGCGGTCGAGGTGGCGAAGAAGGCCGGCATGCCGCTGGCGCCGGTGATGATCTACGGCGATGACGTCACCCACCTGCTCACCGAAGAGGGCATCGCCTACCTGTACAAGGCGCGCAGCCTGCAGGAACGTCAGCAGATGATCGCGGCGGTGGCCGGGGTTACCGCCATTGGCCTGCGCCATGACCCCAAGGATACCGAGCGCCTGCGCCGCGAAGGGTTGGTGGCCTTGCCCGAAGACCTGGGCATTCGCCGTACCGACGCCACCCGTGAGTTGCTCGCCGCACGCAGCATCGCCGACCTCGTGGAGTGGTCCGGTGGCCTGTACAACCCGCCCGCACGCTTCAGGAGCTGGTGATTAAAGCACTTTGCCTACAGCCCCTGGCCTTGCCCGACCAATTGGCGGACCTGGCCGTCGAAGCCCTGATCGATGAGGCCGACCTCTCGCCCAAGCCAGGGCTGGTGGACCGGCGCGGCAGCGGCGCCCATGGCGACATGAACCTGGCCTTGATGCACGCCTCGGCGCTGTCGCTGTGGCCGTGCCTGCGACAGATGGCCGAAGCTGCGCAACGCCATGGCGAGATCGCTGCGCCGCTGCGCGCCGAGCTGGGACGCCTTGGGCGCGAAGGCGAGGCGGCGATGCTCGCCACCACGGCCGGGGTGAATACCCACCGTGGTGCTATCTGGGCGCTGGGGCTGCTGGTTGCGGCGCGGGCGCTGAGCCCGCTGAGCAGCGACCCGCATACCCTTGCCGCACGTGCCGGGCGCCTTGCGCTGATCGATGATCCGGCCGCCCCCGCACAGGACAGTCACGGCATCCAGGTGCGCCGCCGCTATGGCGCAGGTGGTGCGCGCGAGCAGGCCCAGCAAGGCTTTCCGGCGATCACCGGTCACGCTCTGCCGCAACTCTGGCGCAGCCGCGCCGCTGGCGCCAGCGAGACCCATGCACGCCTGGATGCGCTGCTGGCGATCATGGCTTCGCTGAGCGACACCTGCGTGCTGTGGCGTGCCGGTCAGCAAGGCCTGGATGCCCTGCAGCAAGGGGCCCGTGCGGTGCTCGATGCAGGCGGCAGCGCGAGCTTGGCGGGTCGCCGTCAACTGCGCGCCCTGGATGCGCGCCTGCTGCAACTCAATGCCTCTCCAGGCGGTGCTGCCGATCTGCTGGCCGCCTGCCTGTTCCTCGACAAAGCCGGGAGCCTGTGACATGGAAACCCTGAACTTTCAATTCCCCGCTGCGCAACCCGGCCATGGCCGTGCCCTGGTCGGCTGCGTCAGCTCCGGCGACCTGGAGGTGCTGATCGAGCCCGGCCAGGCCGGCAGCCTCGATATCCAGGTCGTGACCTCGGTCAACGGCAGCCAGGCACGCTGGAGCCAGTTGTTCCAGCGCCTGTTCGACGGCCGCAACTTGCCCGCGCTGAAGATCGACATCCATGATTTCGGCGCTACGCCCGGCGTGGTGCGCCTGCGCCTGGAACAAGGCTTCGAGGAGATCGGCCATGACTGATAACGAACGCCTGTTGCACAGCCGCAGTTTCGTCGAACTGGGGGCCCGCCAGCGTGCCAGGGCCTTGCTCGATGCGGGCAGTTTCCGCGAGTTGCTTGGCCCCTTCGACCGCCTGATGTCGCCCTGGCTGCCACGCCAAGGCATCGTGCCGCAGGCCGATGACGGCGTGGTCATCGCCAAGGGCACGCTCGACGGCCGTCCCGCCGTGGTCGCAGCCATCGAAGGCGGGTTCCAGGGCGGCAGCATGGGCGAGGTGGGGGGCGCGAAGATCGCCGGCGCCTTGGAACTGGCCGCCGAAGACAACCGTAACGGCATCCCCACCTGCGCCGTGCTGTTGCTGGAGACCGGGGGCGTGCGTCTGCAGGAGGCCAACCTGGGCCTGGCGGCGATTGCCGAGATCCAGGCCGCGATCGTCGAACTGCGTGCCTACCAACCGGTCATCGGCGTGATCGCGGGTTCAGTCGGCTGCTTCGGCGGCATGTCCATTGCCGCCGGGCTGTGCAGCCATCTGCTGGTAACCCGCGAAGCACGCCTGGGCCTCAATGGCCCACAGGTGATCGAGCAGGAAGCGGGGATCGGTGAGTACGACTCGCGTGACCGGCCTTTCATCTGGAGCCTTACCGGTGGCGAGCAGCGCCACGCCAGCGGCTTGGCGGACGGCTACGTCGCCGATGACGTCGAGGCTGTTCGCAGCCAGCTGCTGGCGTTGCTGGACGCACCTTCTGCGCAGCGTGCCAGCCGCCATCAGTGGTTTCTCGAGCGCCTGGCGCAACTGGGTGATGACTGCCCGCAACTCGATGCCGCCGCCGTGCGTGCCCTGTATCAAGGAGATGCCTGATGAACCGTGCCCAGAACTGGTTGCAGGGCCTTGCCAGCGGCGAGTCGCTGCCAGGCTTCCCCGCCTCGGTGCAGGTGGTCGATGGCGAGCTGGACAATCGCCTGGCGCGCTTTATCGCCGTGGTGCCCGATGCGCGCAATCCCTTTGTACGCGCCCGTAGCGGCGAGGTTGGCCTGCTTGAAGGCTGGGGCCTGGCCAAGGCGGTCGCCGAGGCGGTGGAGGCCGACCGCGACAGTGAGAAGCGCGTGCTGGTTGCGCTGATCGATGTACCCAGCCAGGCCTACGGGCGGCGTGAGGAAGCGCTGGGCATCCACCAGGCCCTGGCCGGTGCGGTGGAAGCGTATGCCCAGGCGCGCCTGGCCGGGCATCCGGTGATCGGGCTGCTGGTGGGCAAGGCGATGTCCGGGGCGTTTCTTGCCCACGGCTACCAGGCGCAGCGCCTGATCGCGCTGGATGACAGTGGCGTCATGGTGCATGCGATGGGCAAGGCGGCAGCGGCGCGTATCACCCTGCGCAGTGTCGAGGACCTGGAAGCCTTGGCCGCCGAAGTGCCACCGATGGCCTACGACCTGAAAAGCTACGCCTCACTGGGGCTGCTGCACACGCGTCTTGCCGTGGATAACGCGCAGGCGCCGACCGCCCGGGATCTGGTACAGGTCCGTGCCTGCCTGATCGATGCCGTGCGCGACATTGGCGATACCACCGACCTGCGTAGTCGCCTGAACGGCGAGCATCGCAGTGCCTCCCGCGAGGTGCGTCAGCGCCTGCGCAGCCAATGGCAGGAGGCCTGAGATGTACGCCCCGCGCCCACACGACCTGCTCTGGGGCATGACTCCGGCCATGCTGCCTGCCGATGCGCCTGCCTGGGTGCACTCGGTGCTGGCGGCCGGCGAGCCGGTGGTAGTGCGCCGGGCGCTGGTGGCGCCGGACCAGGTGGCGGTCGGGGTACGCGGGAGAGGGCGCGAGCAGCGTTTTGCCTGGCAGATGCGCCTGCTGGACATTGAGCGCTGGGTCAGCCCCGAAGCGCTGCGCGGGGAGGGCGAGTTGTCGTCGCCAGCCTTGCGTGCGTTATCGCAGGTCAGCGCTTGGTTGAACGACCGCGAGTGGCTGTGGGGACCTACCGGCAGCACGGGTTTCCAGCTCGCGACGGGGATCGAGGTGCTGCACGCTGGCAGCGATCTTGATCTGCTGCTGCGTGCCCCTGTGTCGATACCTCGTGAGCAGGCCGCTCGACTGCTGAAACAGTTGGAAGGCGCGGCCTGTCGCGTCGATGCGCAACTGGAAACGCCCGAGGGCGCGGTTGCCTTGCGCGAATGGGCCAGCGGTGCGCGTCGGGTGCTGCTCAAGTCGGCGGCTGGCGTGCGTCTGGTGAGTGATCCGTGGCAACTGCAGGAGGATGCGGCATGAGCAGCCTGTTCGCGTTCCCGGGCCAGGGCGCCCAGCAGGTGGGGATGCTTCACTGCCTGCCGGAGGGCAGCGCAGATCTGCTCGAGGCGGCCAGCGAGGCATTGGGCGAGCAGGTGCTCACCCTCGACAGCACCGAGGCGTTGCGCCATACCCGCGCCGTGCAGCTGTGCCTGCTGTTGACCGGCGTGGCATGGGCGCGCTGGCTGATGCGACGCAGCCCGGCGCCGGAGTATGTGGCCGGGTTGTCGATCGGTGCCTATGCCGCGGCGGTCACCGCCGATGCGCTGGCACTGGAGGACGCCGTACGCCTGGTATCGCTGCGCGGCGAGCTGATGCAGCAGGCTTATCCGACAGGCTACGGCATGACGGCCTTGAGCGGCCTGGACCTGCCCAGTGTCGAGCGTTTGCTGGAAGCGGTCGGGGGTGAGGTGTACCTCGCCAACCTCAACAGCGACAACCAGATCGTCATCGCTGGCAGCGATGCAGCGATGACAGCGGTCGCCGCGCGCGCACGCAGCCTGGGGCAGGGCGTGGCCCGGCGCCTGGCGGTCAGCGTGCCGTCGCATTGCCCTCTGTTGGCGGCGCCTGCGGCTACCCTGGCCGCAGCGTTCTGCGAGGTCGAACTGCGTCGCCCACGCATCACCTACCTCAGCGGCAGCACGGCACGACCGATTTTCGATCCGGCACGCCTGCGCGACGACCTGGCCGGCAACATGGCTCGCATTGTCGACTGGCGCGCGACCCTGCGTGGCGCCTGGGAGCGCGGTGTGCGCCTGCACCTCGAATTGCCGCCGGGCAGCGTACTCACGGGTCTTGCCAGGCGAGTCTTCGAGCCTGGAAAGGTGCTGAGCGTGGAGTCCACCCGTGCCGACAGCATCGATGCACTGTTGCGTCAGGAGGTGGCCGACAACCGATGACCGCGCTGTAGCTCGAAGGACAACAACAAACAACTTCGATACAACCTGAGGACAACAACAATGATCATCTATGGTGTGGCTCTGCTGGCGGTGTGCACGCTGGCCGGCGTTATCGTCGGCGACTTCCTGGGCGTGCTGTTGGGCGTCAAATCCAATGTGGGCGGGGTCGGCATCGCCATGATCCTGCTGATCTGTGCGCGGCTGTACATGCATCGCAAGGGTGGCATGAGCAAAGAGTGCGAGTTCGGCGTCGGTTTCTGGGGCGCGATGTACATCCCGGTGGTGGTGGCCATGGCGGCCCAGCAGAATGTGGTCACTGCCCTGCACGGCGGGCCTGTGGCCGTGGTGGCCGCGGTCGGTGCGGTGCTGGTGTGCGGCGCGACCATTGCGCTGATCAGCCGCAGTCACCGCGGCGAGCCGCTGCCGGCGCTCGATGCGACACCGCCAGCCTCGGTGCAGCCTGCACCTGCGGGAGGTCGTTGATATGTGGCCACTCATTGAGAAAGCCCTGGAACACAATGACCTGATCACCGCTTTCGCCGTCGTCGGTGCGGTGATGTGGGTATCGGTGATGCTCTCCAGATACCTCACCTTCGGCCGCGTGCACGGCTCGGCCATCGCCATCGTCATCGGCCTGGTGCTGGCCTGGATCGGCGGCAACCTGACCGGCGGCCAGAAAGGCCTGGCGGACGTGACGCTGTTTTCCGGGATCGGGCTGATGGGGGGAGCGATGCTGCGCGATTTCGCCATCGTCGCCACCGCCTTCGAAGTGCAGGCCACCGAAGCGCGCAAGGCCGGGATGATTGGCGCGGTGGCGCTGTTGCTGGGCACTGTGCTGCCGTTCATCGTCGGCGCGGCGGTGGCCTGGGCCTTTGGTTATCGCGATGCGGTCAGTATCACCACCATCGGCGCGGGCGCGGTGACCTATATCGTCGGACCGGTGACTGGGGCGGCGCTGGGTGCAAGCTCCGATGTGATGGCCTTGTCGATTGCAACAGGCCTGATCAAGGCGATCCTGGTGATGGTGTTCACGCCAGTGTCGGCACGTATGCTGGCCCTGGACAACCCGCGCTCGGCGATGGTGTTCGGCGGCCTGGCCGGGACCGTTTCCGGTGTGACGGCCGGGCTGGCTGCAACGGATCGGCGATTGGTGCCTTATGGTGCGCTGACCGCCACCTTCCATACCGGGCTGGGGTGCCTGATGGGGCCGTCGATCCTGTATTTCTGTGTACGCGGCCTGGTTGGATGAGGAGGACAGTCGGCCTGGGCTGTCACCCTTCGCGACTGTACATCCGGCATTCAGCCAGTAGCGCCAGCAGGTTTGGCTCGCGCTCGCGGGCCTTGAGAAACACCGCACCGATGTGCTGCTGCAACCGGTAGCGCGGTTGCAGCGCGATCAAGCGCACGCGGTTCTCGTACACCGCGGCGATACGTCCCGGCAGCAGGGCATAGCCCACCCCGGAACTGACCATGCTCAGCAGGGTGAAGATATCGTTGACCTGCATCGCCACTTTCGGTTCGAAGCCGGCCTGCTCGAACACCCGCGCGCCGTCACGGTGGGTGGCGAAACCCTGGGTGAGGGTGATGAAGGTGGAGTCGGCCAGGTCCGCCAGGTCGACTTCGGCCTGCTCGGCGAACGGCGAGTCGGTCGGTACGGCCAGGAAGATATCGTCGGAAAACAGCGCCAGGTGTTCGCAGGCCGGATCGTTGATGCTGTCGTCGAGCGAGACCAGGATGGCGTCCAGTTCATGGTTCTTGAGACGGTGCAGCAAGTCGACGTTCGAGCCGAGCGTGAGGTCGATGTTCAGCTCGCTGCGGCGCAGCTTCAGGCCCATGACCAGCTTGGGCACGGTCTTGACCGTGAGCGAGTACAGCGCCCCGAGGCGAAAGCGTTCGGCATAGAAACCTGCGGCCTCGCGGGTCTGGCGCACCATCTGCTCGGCGTCCTGCAACAGTTGTCGGGCCTTTTTCTCCAGCACATAGGCGCTTTCCAGCGGGATCAGCTGGCGGCCTTCGTGCTTGAACAGCGGGCAGCGCAGGGCGTTTTCCAGCGAGTGGATCGCCCGGTGCACGCTGACCGCGCTGGTCGACAGTTCGCTGGCGGCACGGCCCAGGTTGCCGCTGCGCATGAAGGCGAGGAAGGTCTCGAGCTTCTTCAGGGTCAGTTCTTCGTCGATCAGCATGCACAGGCGCTCGCGGGCGGTCGGAGCGTCGATGATGCCACAGCACGGCGCGGCCCAGGCAGCCTTGCACAGGGGCGCGCCGCCGTCGGTGTCCACCGGCAGGCGCGGGGCTGGGTGTTGCGGGGGAACTTTGCCGGGCCAGACGATTCCACCGAATGCCGGACCTTCTGCAGCGGCTGCACGCTGCCTCCGGTATCGCCAGCCCGACCGACTGAACCATCGTCTTCGATGGACGACCCTGGAGGTATGCATGGCCCGACATATCATTCACTTCACCGGCCCGATCAATTCCTCGACCTGTGGCAACCTGATCAGTACCTGTTCACGTGCCGTGCAGCAGGGCGCCGAGGTGTTGCAGATCAACATCGCCACCATGGGCGGCGAGTGCAGCTATGGCTTCACGCTGTACAACTTCCTGCTTGGCCAGCCGGTGCCGGTGCACACCCATAACCTCGGCACCGTCGAGTCGATGGGCAATATCCTGTTTCTTGCCGGCAGCCATCGTACGGCTTGCCAGTACAGCAAGTTCCTCTTTCACCCGTTCCACTGGACCCTGCACGGCTCGGTGGACCACTCGCGCATGGCCGAGTACGCCATGAGCCTGGACTACGACCTGCGTCTGTATGCCGAGATCGTCGCCGAGCGTACGCAAGGCTCGGCCGAGGACCTGGATGTGGTGCGCTACCTGATGGCCTATCCACGCATCCTCGGGCCACGTGAGGCCCTGGCCAGCGGAATGATCCATGCCATCGATGAACTGCCGGTCGCGGCCGATGTGGTGCAGTGGAGCGTGCATGCCTGAAGCCTGCGCTGGAGGGCGGCCTAGAGGTTGGTGCGCAAGCGTTCGCTATCGCCGCCTTTTAGCGCCGCCGGTCAGTCCGCCTGCAATGTGATGGAGCAGATCGTCGCACATCCGCTCGGAACTCTTGTGGGGCGCGTATTCGTGCCTTACGCCACAGACCGTAAAGGAGAAATGACATGGCACACGACCAGGATCGCCCAAGCCAACGTGGTGGCACCAAGGAAACCAACCCTGGCAACTTTGCCAACGACCGCGAGCGGGCTTCCCGTGCAGGCCAGAAGGGCGGCAAGAATTCGGGGGGCAACTTCGCCAATGATCGAGCTCGTGCTTCCGAAGCCGGGCGCCGGGGTGGCCAGAACAGCCACGGCGGTGGTCGCAGTCAATGATCAAGCGGCTGCTCAGCTGCAGACGGTGCAGCCTTTGGCAGGGTTTTTCTGCGGGTTCGATAATCTTTTGAATCTTCACGGAAAACCCTGATCAATCAGTAGTCATCCATGGAGAAGAGGAGGCCCGTGATGCCAGCCCCACAGTTGTACATCATCGAATACACGCTGCACGACGAGGCGCGCAGCTTCATCATTCGATCGGAGCGAATGGACAATGCCGAGGCTTGGCATTGGGCCAGTTGTGATGCAGGGGTCGGGATCATTCCGAAGTTCGGACGAGAGAAGATCAAGAAGGTGAGTCGACCCATGGCCGAGCGTTATGGGGTGACCGGGGTGAGCTGGCGGTTGTCTGGGAGCAAGCCTGCACCTGCTCAAAGCGAACGCAAACCCGATCACGCAGCGGGATAACGGCTTCGCAGCTGAACCTGCTTTCACAGAGCTATCGCCTGCAGGCGCGGTCAAGTCCGCGCCTGCATAGCTCCGGTATCAAGCCCGGCGCAACGCGGGGTAGTCCGTGTAGCCTTCGGCGCCATTGGCGTAATCGAACTGTGCGCGGTGCTCGTTCAAAGGCGCTTGCTGCTGCAGGCGTTCCACCAGGTCCGGGTTGGCGATATAGCTGCGCCCAAAGGCCACCGCATCGATCAGCCCACGCGCAATCAGCGCCTCGGCTTTTTCCGGGGTGTAGCCGCCAGCCGCTACGATCACCCCCGGATACACGGCGCGAATCGCCTCGCGGAATTCGTCACGCAGCGGCTTTCCACCGGCCCAATCCGGCTCCGAGAGATGCAGATAAGCCAGGTTGCGCTTGGCCAGTTCTTCGATCAGGTACAGCGCTGCGGCTTCCTGATCCTCACCGTTGTCGACCCCATTGAACGGCCCCAGCGGGAAGATGCGGATCGCCACGCGGTCGGCGCTCCAGGCGGCGATGGCGGCGTCCACCGCTTCCAGCACGATCCGTGCGCGATTCTCGACGCTGCCACCGTAGCGGTCTTCACGCACGTTGGCGCTGGGCGAGAGGAACTGGTGCAGCAGGTAGCCATGGGCGGCGTGCAGTTCGATCAGGTCGAAGCCTGCGTGCTGCGCATTGTGGGCGGCCTGGCCGAAGTCAGCGACGATGTCGGCGATTTCAGCTTCGCTCAACGCCCGCGGCGCGGAGGTTTCGACGCGAATTACATTGCCCTGTGCGTCGCGCAGCGAGGTGCGGGCATCGGCGGGCAATGCCGACGGCGCAACCGGCGCGGCCTGGCCGGGCTGTAGCGAGGTGTGGGAAATACGTCCGGTGTGCCAGACCTGTACCGCGCTGTGCCCACCTGCTGCATGGATGCGTTCGTTGACCAGGCGCCAACCGGCGATCTGCTCGTCGGTGTGGATACCGGGTGATCCCGAATAGCCTTTGGCCTGGAAGGAAATCTGTGTCGCTTCGCTGATGATCAACCCGGCACTGGCACGCTGGCTGTAGTACTCGGCCATCAGCGGCGTGGGTACATCGCCCGGTTCCAGGCTGCGCAGGCGTGTCAGGGGCGCCATGAAGACGCGGTTTGGCAGGGTGAGGGGGCCGACTTGAACGGGGCGGAACAGGTGCTCGAGTGTCATTGAAGCCTCTGGGTGCAGTAATACGATGGGCTGCACCATACCTGTCCCATTGGGGAAAGGGGGGACCGGTATCCCCGCTTGTCGCTCCCCAATGGCCTGCAATAGAGCGTTTACCGCGTATCCAGTAGCAGAAGTCGCCTATCCGGGAGGCTCTATCTGTAGTACCTGAGCCGCCGACGAGTGTCGACGGCGTCACGGGCGATCATCGATTTCGTTCGGGACGAACGGCGGCGCACTTCAGCGCGCCAAGCGTCCGCTGACAAAGTGTGCGACGTCGTTGAACCCCGGCGTCGAGGCATGCCCAGGGGTTACCAGCGAGTCGATGAAGGCTTCGTCCTCGGCGGTGATGTTGACCTCCAGCGCTCCGGCGTAGGTTTCCCACTGCGCCTCGGTACGCGGCCCGACGATGGCCGAACTGACCAGTTGGTTGTTGAGCACCCAGGCGATGGCGAACTCGACGATACCTACGCCCTTGGCGTCGGTGTAGGCGTGGATCTTCTGGGCGATGGCCAGCGACTCCTGACGCCACTCCACCTCCATGATCCGCTTGTCCTGGCGCCCGGCGCGGCTGCCGGCGTCAGGGGTCGAGCCTGGCGCGTACTTGCCGCTGAGCACGCCACGGGCCAGGGGGCTGAACGGCACCACGCCCAGCCCGTGGTAGGCCGCGGCGGTCAGTTGCTCGGGCTCGGCCTGGCGGTTGACGATGTTGTACAGCGGCTGGCTCACCACAGGCTTGGGCACCCCGAGGCGTTCGGCCAGGTTGCAGATCTCGGCGATGCGCCAGCCGCGGAAGTTGGACACGCCCCAATAGCGAATCTTGCCTTGCTGCAGCAGATCACCGATGGCTCGCACGGTCTCTTCCAGCGGTACCTTGTGGTCTTCGCGGTGCAGGTAGTAGATGTCCAGGTAGTCGGTGTCCATGCGCGTCAGTGTTGCCTCCAGCGCATTGAACAGGTGCTTGCGTGAGAGCCCGCTGCGGTTGGGCAGGCCGTCTGCCGGACCGTAGCCGGCCTTGGAGGCAACGATCCAGTCCTGGCGATGGCGTGCCATCGCTTCGCCGACGATCTCCTCGGAGCGCCCGGCGTTGTAGACATCGGCGGTGTCGATGAAGTTGATGCCCTGGTCCCAGGCGCGGTCGATGATGCGCAGCGAAGCCTCGGTATCGGTCTGTTCGCCGAACATCATGCTGCCCAGGGTCAGGGCTGAGACTTGCAGGCCGGAGCGGCCGAGAGGGCGGTAGCGCATGCTGGAGGTCCTTGCGTCGAAGAAGATGATTGGACCGTTTTACACACAAGCACCGGGCTTTGAAAGGGCGGAGGATAGGGTTCGCTACGCTGTGCCGGTGTCAGGGCAAAGAGAATTTCTGGCCGAGCGCAATCCTTGTGCTACTACTTGATATCGACACGCGCGATTGCAGATGGACGGTCGCAGAGGCAGGGAATTCGCCAGCGCTGATGTCTTGCCAGCCCCCGCTATAGCCGTCTTCCTGCTGCGCGTGAATGAATCCGAGCTGTTTCATCACCACAAGGAAGGCTACACATGACCGAAGTCACCCTGATCGAAACCGTGAGCGCCGATTCCCTGACCAAGCTGCTGCAGGATGCCGGCTGCCGGGTCAATCGTAGCGAGCAGAATGCCGTCGTGCAGCTGCTCAGCGCCAGCCAGGGCGTGGGTTACGCAGTACGGTTCGGCAATCGAGCCAAGGACCAGGAGAGTGAGTTCCTCGACTTTACCTTCAGTTGCGTGTTGCGCATCCAGGGCGAGCTGCCGGCCGGGCTGGCCGAGCGCTGGAACGCCAGCCGTCGTTTCGCCCGGCTGTCGGTGCAGGGCGAGTTCCTGGTGATGGAAAAGGACGTGGTGGTGGCCGATGGCGTCAGCGATGCGCATCTGCTGGGTAGCCTGGTGCTGTGGGATCGCCTGCTGCAGGAGTTCATCGTCTACCTGCGCGACTACAGCCGCAATGTCGCCGACCAGACCGAACAGGTGGCTGGCGCGGCGACTGCTTCGTGACTTCCCGTACCTTCTGGGCCGGCGCGGGTGCGCTGGCCGTCATTGTCGTGGCTGTCGCCCTTGTTCTACGTCCGGGGGAGGAGCCGGTCGCCGCAGCGCACCCGGCGGCGACCGAGGTCAAAGGGCCGGTGTTGGCCAGCCTGGGCGAACAGAAGGTCGGCAGCGACGAGCTGAAGACGCTGCTGGCGCAGTTACCGGAGCCGACCCGCGAGCACCTGCGTGGCGATCGTCCGGCATTGGAGGCATGGATTCGCGCACGCCTGGCAGAAAAGGCGCTGTATCGCCAGGCCGAAGCCAAGGGCTGGCCACAGCGTCCAGATGTCGAGGCGCAGACCCGTGCAGTGAGCGAACAGATCGTATTGCGCGACTACCTCGCTTCGGTCACCCGAGTGCCTGACGATTACCCGAGCCAGGCAGAGCTTGAGCAGGCGTACCAAGCCACCAAGGACGAACTGCGCCTGCCGGTACGCTATCGCTTGAGCCAGATTTTCCTGCGGGTTGAAAATCCCAAGGACGACGAGGCAGTGGTCAAGCAGGCCCAGGCCCTGGCCAAGCAAGCACGCGACGGCAATTTCGCCACGCTCGCCCGCGAGCACTCCCAGGACACCGGCACTGCCGCCCAAGGCGGCGACAGCGGGCTGCAGGCGCTCGACCAGTTGCTACCTGAAGTGCGTGAGGTGGTGACGCGGCTCAAGGTCGACGGAGTGAGTGAACCGGTGCGCACGGCGGCGGGCCTGCACATCATCAAGTTGGTCGAACAGCAACCGGCGCGGGCGGCAACCCTGGAGGAGGTGACACCGCAACTGACCCAACTGCTCAGGGCACAACGCCAGGAGCAACTGGTGCGCAATTACGTCAACGGCATGTTCGATTCGGCGACCTTGAGTATCGACGGGGCGGCATTGAACCAGGTGCTGGAGGCCAGTCGCTGATGCTCCTTGAGTGATCGTGCCGAATCTCATTCGGTACGGTCACTCAACCTGCCTTGCGCAGGGTCAGGTTGATCCGTCGTTCCCCCATCCGCTCATGCTTGCCCGGCTTGATCGGCAGCACGCCATGAAAGCGCAGGCGATCCTCGCCACCCCATACCATGACATCGCCATGACTGAGCGGCACATGCTGCGGCCGGTCGCTGCGTTGCATGCCGCCGAGCAGAAAGACGGCGGGCAGCCCCAGTGAGATCGACACGATAGGCTGGCTGAAATCCTGCTCGTTGCGATCCTGGTGGAGGCTCAGGCGTGTACCGGGCAGGTAGTGGTTGACCAGGCACGCATCCGGCACGAACCCGTCGAAGCCGGCTTGGGAAGCGGCCCGCGCAGCCAGCGTCGACAGCACCTCGGGCAGCGCCGGCCAGGGTTTGCCGCTCAACGGATCCAGCGGGCTGTAGCGGTAGCCACGCGCGTCGCTGACCCAGCCCAGGCTGCCGCAATTGCTCAGCGCAACGGCCATGTGCAGCCCGCCGGGCGTCTGCATGTGTCGAAAGGGTGCCGCGCGCAACACTGGGCGCAGGGCATCGAGCAGGGCTTCGACCTCGGGCAGGGCAAAGCCTGGCAACAGCATGACCTGGCTGGCCAGCGATTGCGGCTGAGAACCGAAGAGGTCGAGGTCTGACTGGATCATGGCGGGCACTGGCGTGGGTAAGTCTGGATTGTATCGCTGTTGGTTCGTCCAGCCCATGGCAAATGGTCGGAGGGCGCCCTGAGCGCAGGTTCGGTCGGTCCGAGCAAGCGACCCTGTGCACCCGCGGATCGAAAAAGACGCGGTGGCCGGGCGCTTTCGTCGTGCGAGCGGGCTTGCCCGCAGACACCGGCACAGCCTGCGCCACCCACAGCCGCAGCCCGCTTTACGTATGCGTCAGGCTGACGCACACTGCGCAGAGTTCCGGGGTACAGCTGGAGTAAACGATGGCGCGACAATCACCCATAACAGACGCCCACGACCCGATGCAGCAATCCCGCCAGGTCCGCCTGCACCTGGCCAACGAGGGCGAGCTGCCTTCCGGCATGCTGCGCGAAGAGATCGATGCCTCATGGCGGCGCAGCCACGGCCATGGCCTGGACTGCCTGCAAGGCGAACAGGTCGGCCTTGGCGTCGAGCACGGGCAGAACCTGCAGACCCTGCTCGAGCTCAACCGCACGCTGATTGACGCCGTCACCCCCGAACTCGACTACCTGGTCGAGCGCCAGGGCAAGGGCGGAATCATCATTCTCGGCGATGCCCAGGCCAATGTGCTGGCCATCGAAGGGCAGACCCACGTGCTCAATCGCAATGGCCTGCGCGACCTGCACCCCGGCAGTTGCTGGAGCGAGGCGCTGCGCGGCACCAATGCCATCGGCACCGCCGTGGTCGAAGGGCGGCCCACCCTGATCAACTGCGGTGAACACTACCTCGATCGCCTCAGCCCGTTCTCCTGCACCTCCGTGCCCCTGCGCGATCCACGCGGCGAAGTGATTGGGGTGCTCGACATCACCCGCGAAGGGGTGATGAGCCAACCCCAGGATAGCCTCTCGACCCTGATGCTTGCCGCCGGCAACATCGAGAGTCGGCTGTTCGGCCTGTACCACCCCGAGCAGTTGGTGCTGGCATTCCACAGTCGCCCGCAGTACCTGGGCAGTGCCTGGCATGGGCTACTGGCCCTGAGCCTTGATGGTGAGGTGATGGCAGCCAACGAAAATGCCTGCCAGTTGCTCGGGCTACCACGCCCTGGCTTGATCGGCCGACGTTGCAGCGACTTGCTCGGCGAGCGTTCGCCGGCCTTTCTCAACCGCCTGTTGCAGGGCGGGATGAGCAGTGTGCAGACCGCCAAAGGGGAATTCTTCGTTCGGGTGCTGCAACTGCCGCGCCATGGCAACCTGGGCGCGACCGTCGCGACAAAGCCTGTTGCGGCGGTCAAGTGGTCGGCGCTCGATGCACTGGGCGGTGGCGACAGCCGTCTGGCGCGGGGTTTGCGCATGGCTCGCCAGGGCCTGGTCAACGGGCTGCCGGTGCTGCTGCTGGGGGAAACCGGGACAGGCAAGGAAGTGGTGGCGCGTGCCCTGCACCAAGCCAGCCCGCGCGCGGACAAACCGTTCGTTGCAGTCAACTGCGCAGCGATTCCCGAAGGGCTGATCGAGTCCGAGCTGTTCGGCTACCGCGACGGCGCGTTTACCGGCTCGCGCCGCGGCGGCATGGTCGGTCGGCTGATGCAGGCCCATGGCGGTACCTTGTTTCTCGACGAAATCGGCGACATGCCACTGGCCCTGCAGGCCCGGCTGCTGCGCGTGCTGCAGGAGCGCCGTGTGGCGCCGCTGGGGGCCGGCGAGGAGCAGGACATCGACGTGGCGATCATCTGCGCCACGCACCGTGATCTCAAGCGGCTGGTAGCCGAACAGCATTTTCGCGAAGACCTGTACTACCGCGTCAATGGCGTGTCCCTGCGCCTGCCGGCCCTGCGCGAGCGTGATGACCTCGGCACCCTGATCGAAGGGGTGCTGGACAAGCTCGGCGCCCGCGGCGTCACCCTGGATCCGGCTTTGATCTGCCTGCTCGAAGGCTTTGACTGGCCGGGCAATATCCGCCAACTGGAGATGGTATTGCGCACGGCACTGGCCATGCGCGAGGCGGGTGAGCAGGTACTCGGACTCGATCACCTGACCGATTGCCTGCTCGACGAGCTTTCCAGTGGTACGCCTGCGGCCGGTAGCCTGCGCGAGAATGAACTGGAGTTGATCCGTGGCGCCCTGGCGCGCCACCAGGGCAATGTATCGGCCGCCGCCGAGGCGCTGGGCATCAGTCGCGCGACGCTGTACCGCAAGCTCAAGCAGTTGCGCGGATAGACCATGGGCGGAGTGTTCTCGCGCCTGATCGAGTCTGGCGACCCCGTGCTCATGCGCCAGGCCCTGGCCTGGCTGTACGGTTTCGTGCGGCCCCAGCGCCGGGCCATCGCCGTGTTGCTGGGGTTGTCGCTGGTCGCTTCGCTGCTGGCCCTGGCCCAGCCCTGGCTGGTCAAGACCTTGATCGACGAGGGCCTGCTGGCACGCGATTACCAGACGCTCTGGCACATGGCGGCGTTGATGATCGGTGCCGGGGTGCTGGGTACCGTGCTGTCGGGGGTCAACCGCTACCTGCATACGCGCTTGTCGGGGCGCATCCTCTTCGCCTTGCGCGACGACCTCTATCGACACTTGCAGCAACTGTCGCCGACGTTCTATGGGCGACGCCGTACGGGCGATATCCTTTCGCGCCTGGACGGTGATGTGGCCGAGATCCAGCGCTTTGCCGTGGATTCGCTGTTCGCGGCCGTCTCCAGCGTCATCGGCCTGTTTGGCGCGGTGGCCTTGATGCTGATGTTGTCGTGGCGACTGTCGTTGTTGCTGGCCTTGCTCGTACCGATCGAAGTGCTGTGGTTGCGTTGGATGCGGCGCAAGGTCGAACGCGAAGTGCGCAGCCTGCGTGAGCGTTCGGCAGACGTGTCGTCGTTCCTGGTCGAGACGCTGCCCGCGATGAAGTTCATCCAGGCCGCCGGGCAACAGGGGCGTGAAGCGGGGCGCCTGGACCAGCTGGGGCAGGGCTACATGAAGCAACTGCTCAAGGTACAGATCACCGAATTCTTCACCCAGGCCGTGCCCGGCACCCTGACTTCATGGTGTCGCGCCTGTGCCTTTCTGGTAGGCGGCTGGTGGGTAATCCAGGGCACATGGCAACTGGGTGCGCTGATCGCCTTCTCGACCTACCTGGGCATGGCGGTGGGGCCGGTGCAGAGCTTGCTTGGCCTGTATGTCGCGGTGCAGCGGATGGCGGTGAGCCTGGGGCGGGTCATGGAACTCAAGCGCGAACCGGTGGCGGTCACCGAGCCGCAGGTGCCCAGGCCGATGCCCGACGGGCCGGGTGAATTGCGCCTGGAAGGCGTTGGCTTCGCTCATGAGGGCCGCCAAGGGGCAGTGCTCGATCAGGTCGATATCACCGTCGCGGGTGGGCTGAAGGTGGCCATCAGCGGTGCGTCAGGGGTGGGCAAGTCGACCCTGATCGACCTGCTGCAGCGTTTTTACGACCCGGATCGTGGGCGTATCCTGCTCGACGGTGTCGACCTGCGCCAACTCGACCTGGCTGCACTGCGCCGTCGCATCGCGGTGGTCAGCCAGGACATCGTACTGTTTCGTGGCACCCTGGCTCAGAACCTCGCCTACAGCACACCTGACGCCAGCCGCAGCGCACTGGAGCAGGTGGTGCGCCTGACCCGCCTGGAGGGCCTGGTGCACAGCCTGCCGATGGGGCTCGATGGCGCCCTCGGCGAGCGCGGCCAGCAGCTGTCCGGCGGGCAGAAACAACGTATCGCCATCGCCCGCGCCTTGCTACAGGATCCGGCGATCCTGGTACTGGACGAAGCGACTTCGGCCGTGGACGAGGCGACCGAGCGCGAGGTGATTGCCGCCATCGACCAGCTGTTTGCCGGGCGCACGCGCATTCTCATCAGCCACAGGCCGTCGACCCTGGCCGATGCAGACCTGCATCTGCAGCTGCAGGACGGCCAACTGCGGATTCTGCAGCAGGTACGTGTCGATCATGGCCACTGAACTGCGTTTGGGGGTGATCGATAGCGGCTGCACGTTGTCGCAAATGTCGACAGTGGTGGCCGCGCGGCGCTTCTGGCTGCAAGACGGATTGCTCCAGGAGGGCGAGGCGCAGCCTGATGCCCTTGGCCACGGACGTGCGGTCCTGGAGTGTCTGCGCGAGGGGGCCGGTGATGTACCGGTGCTGGTAGCCCAGGTGTTCAGCGACCAAGGACGGACCAGCGCCTTGCAGGTGGCTGCAGCATTGCTGTGGCTGGTGGACCAGGGCGCCACTTTGGTCAATCTGAGCCTGGGGCTGCAGCAGGACCGTGCTGTGCTGCGCCAGGCCTGCGCCGCCGCCCAGGCTGCCGGCGTCGTGTTGTGCGCGGCCAGCCCGGCCCGTGGCGCTGCGGTGTATCCGGCCAGCTACCCGAACGTGCTGCGCATCACGGGCGACGCCCGTTGCCGCGCAGGCCAGTGGTCATGGCTGGGCACGGCGCAGGCCGACTTCGGCGCGCCGGTGGGGGGGAATGCCCAGGCAGGGGCCAGCCTGGCGTGCGCGGCCTTGACCGGGCGAATGTGCGCACTGTTACGCGAGCATCCCGAGCTGCAACCTGCACAGCTACGTGCCTGGCTGCAGGCGCATGCAGCTTTCGTCGGGCCTGAGCGTCGAAGTGTCGATGAGCCGTGACCCGCAGATCCTCGTGCTTGGTGCAGGCCCTGCCGGGGCCGCAACCGCCATAGGCCTGCGGCGCATGGGCTATGCGGTCAGGCTGGTGTCGGACTGGCGCCGTTTCGATGCCGTCGAAGGGGTATCGCAGCGGGTGCTGGACGGCCTGCGCCACGCAGGGCTTGGCCTGGCGTTGGGGGTGGCGACGGTTGCTGCCGCGCGTCAGGTGCAATGGAACGGCGAACGGATGCAGATGAATCAGGAGTTCGTGCTCGATCGTGCGCGCTTCGATCGTGCGTTGCGCGAGGATCTGCTGCGCGCCGGGGTGGATGTCATTCACGGTCGTGTCCGCGAGCTGACGCAGGACGGGCGACACCGGGTGCAGCTCGACGACGGCCAGGTGCTGCACGGCGATTTTCTGGTCGAAGCCCGTGGTCGCCAGGCGCCCCTGCCTGCCAGCCGCCTGCGCGGCCCGGAAACCGTCAGCCTGCTCAACCTCTGGCAATCGACAGCAGGCGGCCCGCCAGCTTCTGCAGTGGAAAGCCTCGATGATGGCTGGGCATGGATGGCGCGCCTGGCAGACGGGCGTTGCTACTGGCAGATCACCCTCGATGCCAGCGCGGCCTCGCTGCCGGGCAAGGCCGCCCTGGCTGAGTATTGCGCGACCCGGCGGCGGCAGTCGGCAGGGGTTGCGCAGTTGTTCGATGCCCAGGCGTTGGAGCCCGCTCAGGTGCACGCACGCAGCAGCACGGCGATTCTTGCCGGCGCGTGTGCCGGCGCGGACTGGCTGCGGGTGGGAGATGCGGCGATGGCCGTCGATCCTTTGTCGGGCAACGGGATCTTCCAGTCACTGTCGTCGGCCTTGCAGGCGCCGGTGGTGATCAACACCTTGTTGAGGCGACCGGAGCGGGCGGCGTTGGCGCAAAGCTTCCACCAGCAGCGGGTCGAGCAGTTGTTCCTGCGTTTTGCCCGCACAGGGCGGGATTTCTACCGACTGGAACAAAGACATGCCGACGCGGGGTTCTGGGTACCGCGCCAGAGATGGCCTGATGACCAGGCCATGCACCAGGCCGCAAACTGGCAGGCGGTTCGAGTTGAACGCAGGCCAGTGTTGCGCGAAGGCTGGGTGGACGAGGCCGAGGTGGTGGTGACGGCCGACCAGCCGCTGGGGGTATGGCACCTGCAGGGCATCGAACTGGCGCCGGTTGTACGGGCCCTGCAGGCGGGTTCGGGTCTGGTCGAGGCGCTGGCAGACAAGCCTGAACAGGCACAAGCCATGGTGCGGCGCTGGTTGCTGGAGCAGGGTTATCGCTGAGGGCCGCGTATACTTTTGCGAGTAACCAAGCGCCTGCACGACGCTTGGCGAAGGCTCAGAAGAAAGTCCCGATCACCAGTTGCAGATAGGTCCCGGTATCCCGACTACCCAGCTGCATGCCGCCATTGTCGGCATTGCGCTCAGGCTTGTAGAAACCCAGCACCGGGCTGACCAGCAGGTGATCGTTGACCATCCATTCCACATACAGGTCCAGTTCCCGCCCGCCGACATTGCCCTGGTCGGTGTCCAGCGTGTCGAAATCGAAGTACAGCGCGCCAAGGGTCAGGTTGTCGCGCGGCTTGGCCTTCAAGCCCACATGATGGACCTGGGTGTTGGTGTTGAACGGGCCGGCATAGTTGGCGGCGACTTCACCCTGGAACCAGGTCCCGTAACCCCGGCTGAGCCCGTAGAACAATGGGTCGAAGTCCTTGGAGAAGCGGCTGTAGCGATAGGTGGCGCTGGGTGTCCATGGCAGCTGCGAGAAGGTCCAGCTGCCTTCCAGGTACCAGGCGTTCTCACGGGTGCCTCGTTGGTCCTGGGTGACATATTCGCCCGCGACTTCCAGGTCCTGGACGCCAAGGCTGCCGCGCCCGCGCAGACTGACGGTGTCCATGCCATCGCGGTGCTCCAGGCCCATGATCTGGGCATAGCGACGGTCCACATCCAGACCGTGAATCCAGCTCAGGCCAACGGTACCTGCCTCGCCGACGTGCTCCAGGTTGGCGACAGCCATGGAACTGTCGGCTTGATAGTGGTTATCGGACTTGAGCCACATCAGGTCGCCACGCCAGCCCTGGCTGCCGCCCAGGCGCAGCACGGCGGTACGGTCGAAGGCCTTGCGCGCCGCCAGGTAGTAGGCGCCGCCGCGATTGAAATTGGCACCCAGGTCGACCTTGCCAAGGTTGACGGGATCGCCCTGGATCAGGAAGCCGTCCCCCAAAGTGACCACCTGGCGGCCG